>CAZAWS010000017.1:0-13218 GCA_964488755.1 uncultured Anaerolineaceae bacterium
CCCCGAGCTTGTCGAAGGGGTGGCGGGTGGAGGTGGAGCCGGTGAGTTTGTTGTAGGATTTACGCAATAAAAAAGTTGGTTAACGGCACTCAAGCCCGAATTCACGCGTGTCGCGGGCGGCGCGTATCCGCAATCCGTTAAAATAAATTTAATCCAATTGCTTAAGTTTGCTATAATCCAGCAGATAAAAAATCGGCAAGGAGAATTTTATGCGTTTTGAAGAACTAAACTGGATGGATGTTGAATCTTATCTTGAAAAAGATGATCGCTTGATAATTGTTTTAGGAGCAACGGAGCAACACGCTTATTTGAGTTTGCTGACGGATATCAAAATTCCCCTTGCTTTAGCAGATGCGGCATCGCAGCGGAGTGGAGTCTTGGTTGCACCACCGCTCAATTTTGGCAACTCGGCTTATTTTTTGGGGTATCCAGGCACAATTTCTTTTCGCTTGAGTACGCTAATGGATGCGGTAGAAGATATTATCCGCTCAGTTTATGGGCAGGGGTTTCGCCGTATTTTAATTTTGAATGGACATGGGGGGAATAGTGGCGTGCAGGCGCGGTTGAATGAGTTGGTAAATGAGTTCTCTGATTTGAAGTTAAATTGGTATTCTTGGTGGCAATCACATGGTGTAGAGGCAATTACACTCAGACACGAGTTGAAGCCCGGTCATGCCAACTGGTTGGAAGCCTTCACTTTTACACAGGTGGCTGAAATGCCCGATGCACCAAAGGCACCGCCTTATGTGCCAAGTGCAATTTTGAGCGCAGAAAAGACCCGCGAGATTTATGGCGATGGTTCTTTTGGCGGACCTTATCAGGCAGATGGGGTAATTATGGGAGAAATTTTTAGCGTGGCGGTAGATGATATTACTGAAATGCTGAAATTTGAGTGAGCTTTTTCTTGACAGATTCTGTGTGTTGCTAGTATAATCTAGGGCTTGGATGAAAACATAAATTACGCACCTGACAAGCACTTAAGGAAATTCCCTGAAGTGCTTGCTTTTGTGTATCTCTTGCGCTATTCGTGCAAAGTATAGTATCTGAAAAGTTCTGCATTTCGCAGAGCTTATAGACGACGAGGAGAGTACTAGTGGAAACTAAGGGGCTTAAAGCACTTCGTATCAGTCTTGCATCACCCGAAATTATTCGTAGTTGGTCTTATGGTGAAGTATTAAAGCCAGAAACCATTAATTATCGCCGCTTGCGTCCTGAAAAAGATGGTCTTTTTTGTGAGGCGATTTTTGGACCAAAGCGTGATTGGCAATGCTACTGTGGTAAATATAAAAACCCACGTTACAAAGGGATTACTTGCGATAAGTGCGGTGTAGAAATTACCCGTTCTTCTGTGCGCCGTGAGCGGATGGGGCATATAGAGCTTGCCTCGCCAGTTGCACATATCTGGTATTCACGCCGTATTCCTTCTTATTTGGGACTATTGCTTAATATCTCTCGTAAAAATCTTGATCGTGTTCTTTATTTTGCACAGTATATTATCACTTACATTGATGAGGACGCTCGAGAAAAAGAATTAGCCAAACTTGATGAAGAGATTGAAAACTTTAATCAACAACAAGATGCGCTAATTGATGCCAAAATCACGGAGATTAAAGAGCGTAGAGATACAGCTCTATCTGCTCTTGAAGCGAGCCGCGTGGCGATGGAACAGGATTTTGACGAACAAACTGCCACACTGCTTGAGCCTGTTATGAAAGAAGGGCGACGTTTGGATGAAGACCTTCAAGAAAGAATGGGTGTGGCAACCCGCAAGGATGTTGTTTTTAATGCAACTGGTGATGTTATTGTAGAGGCGGGCACGATTATCGCTTCACAACATATTGCTAAGGTGCAAGAAATCGTCAGAGAGCATTTAAGCAAAGTGGAAAGTGAGCTTCGCGAAGAAAAGGATGAGAGTTTCTCGCTGATCGATCAAGAAATAGAAATCTTAAAGGTCACAACTGAAGAAGAATTAGCATTTTTGCGCGATCAAGTTGCTACTCAAGCAGTTGAGATAAAAGAAAAAAACAAGCAAACTCGAAAAGAGTTGGCTAATTTACAGATTTTCGATTTCCTTAGTGAAGTTCGCTATAGAAATTATCGAACCCGTTGGGGAAAGATTTTCCGTGCCGATATGGGGGCTGAAGCCTTCTTGGATATTCTTGAGCGCATTGATCTTGATGCCCTTTCGGAAGAACTTTGGTTTGAAGTTCGCAATACAAAAAGTAAACAAAAACGCAAAAAAGCGACTAGTCGTCTTAAAGTCGTTGAGGCTTTTCGCCGTTCGGGGAATAAACCTGAGTGGATGATTCTGACCCTTTTGCCCGTTATTCCGCCCGATTTGCGCCCGATGGTGCAGTTGGATGGTGGGCGTTTTGCAACTTCAGATTTGAACGATTTGTATCGCCGTGTCATTAACAGAAATAACCGTCTCAAACGTCTTTTAGAATTGGGCGCGCCTAATGTCATTATTCGCAACGAAAAGCGAATGTTGCAAGAAGCGGTAGATTCGCTGATTGATAATAGTCAGCGCGGTAAGGCTCTTTCACGGCGTGGAAGACGTGAGCTTAAATCACTCAGTGACATGCTCAAAGGCAAAAAGGGACGTTTCCGCCGCAACCTATTGGGTAAGCGAGTTGATTATTCTGGGCGTTCGGTGATTGTTGTTGGACCGAAGCTAAAACTTTATCAATGCGGACTTCCTAAAAAGATGGCATTGGAACTTTTCCGCCCCTTTGTCATCGGCGGCTTAGTGAAGCTTGGTTATGCCGCCAATGTTAAGGGCGCACGCCGAATGATAGAGCATAATCGTCAGGAAATTTGGGAAGTGCTTGACGATGTTGTTAAAGATCGCCCGGTACTACTGAATCGTGCCCCAACCTTGCACAGATTAGGCATTCAGGCTTTTGAACCAATTGTCGTTGAGGGCAGTGCGATTCGCCTGCACCCATTGGTTACAACTGCGTTTAACGCTGATTTTGACGGTGACCAGATGGCAGTTCATGTACCGCTTTCTAGTAAAGCGGTGGAAGAAGCGCGCCGACTGATGCTGTCATCTAAAAACTTGCTGAAACCAGCAGATGGTGAACCAATTATTAGCCCTTCTAAAGATATGGTTTTGGGAGTTTATTACCTGACAATGACGGACCCCTTCGATTATAAAGGCGAAGGAAGTGTTTTTGGTACGACAGATGAAGTAGTATTAGCTTTTGAACTTGGAAAAGTTGAAGTACATACCAATATCAAACTGCGTGTAACCACTCGGTATGATGACGAAAATACTCGTCTTCCAGAAGAAGAAACGCGTATGATTGATACGACCGTAGGTCGTGCAATTTTCAATCAGATTTTGCCTGATGAAATCCAGTTTGTAAATGAAACGTTGAACAAAGGTGCCGTAAAAGATTTAATTGCTGATGTTTATGAAATCTGCGGGCAAGAAGTAACAACCGAAGTTGCTGATGAAATCAAAACAATTGGCTTTGAATATGCTATGCGCTCTGGCGTTACAATCGCTATTGCCGATATTGCTATTCCAGACACAAAAGCGGGTATTCTTGCAGAATCACTCAAAGAAGTTGAACTTGTACAAAGAGACTTTAGACGTGGTTTATTAACTGAAAGCGAAGAAGATGAGCGTGTTGTACAAATTTGGCTAGACACAACTCAAACCGTTGGCTTAGAAGTTCGTAAAGTGATGGATCCGAACGGAAACCTTGCCATAATGGCAGATTCTGGCGCAACTAAAGGTGGCTACGAACCGATTTCTCAGTTAGCTGGGATGCGTGGTCTTATGGCTGACCCTGCCGGGCGCATTATTCCGCTTCCGATTCGCTCGAATTTCCGCGAAGGCTTGACCGCGTTGGAATACTTTATCTCTTCGCATGGTGCCCGCAAAGGCTTGGCAGACACTGCACTCCGTACAGCAGACGCTGGTTACCTCACTCGCCGTCTCGTGGATGTTGCTCAAGATTTAGTTATTAACGAATATGATTGCGAAACAACAAATGGAATCATGATTCGTAGAGACGAAGATATAGCAGGGCAGGCACTCAGTGCTCGCCTTCATAGCCGCCTTTTAGCCGAACGTCTTCTTGACCCGAAAACGGGTGAAGTAATAGGTGAACGCAACGATACCATTACACCAGAAATGGCACGCAATATCATGAAATCTGATCTTGCAGAGGTCTTTGTTCGCTCGCCCATGACTTGTGCACTCCAGCACGGCGTTTGTGCTAGATGTTATGGCAATGATCTCGGACGCGGCGAACTTGTTGCGTTAGGTTCTGCGGTTGGCATTGTTGCCGCTCAATCAATTGGTGAGCCGGGCACGCAACTTACGCTCCGTACCTTCCACTCTGGTGGTGTTGCCGCTGTTAGCGATATTACAACAGGTCTACCGCGTGTTGAAGAGCTTTTTGAAGCCCGCAAAGCCCCTAAAGGTGAAGCGGTTATGTCTGAGATTGCCGGGAAAGTGCGTATTTCACAATCTGAAAAATACGCAGATCTTCGTACCGTAATTGTTGAGAATAGCGAAATGATTAGCGACCGCTATGAAATCCCTGAAGATTGGGAAGTTGCAGTTAGCGATGAAGATGAGGTAAAGGCAGGCACAATTTTAGCAACACACGAAGAAGCAAATGTGGCTGCTGAAAATGATGGCAAAGTTCGTGTTGAAGACCAAACAATCATTATCTCCTATGAGCAACGCGAAGAAAGCAGCTACGATATCCCCACAACTGCGCGCCTAATCATTAATGACGGCGATTATGTAGAAGCGGGTCAACCCCTCAGCGAAGGTTCGCTTAACCCGCACAGTATTCTTCGCATTCAAGGCGTTCACGCTTGCCAACTTTACCTCATGGCAGAAGTTCAGCAAGTCTACCGCTCGCAAGGACAAAATATCCACGATAAGCATTTCGAGACCATCATTCGTAAAATGCTCTCAAAAGTTCAAATTACACACCCTCATGACAGCGATTACCTACCCGGCGATGTTTTTGACCGCCTTGATGTCCAACGCGGGAACGAAGCATTGCTCGAAGAAGGCAAACAGCCCGCTCGTTTCGTCAATGTCCTTTTGGGTATCACCAAAGCCTCACTCAATACCGACTCCTTCCTCTCTGCCGCATCCTTCCAGCACACTATCAAAGTGTTGGCGAAAGCCGCAATTGGCTCAGAAGAAGACCCACTCTACGGCTTGAAAGAAAACGTGATTATCGGTAAATTAATCCCCGCTGGTTCGGGATTTATTCCAGGACGATTTAATCCGAAGGTGAAAGAAGAACCAGATGAAGAACCTGAAGAATTAGAATTGGATGTAGATGCCGAAGACGAACTTGCCCCTGAGCTTGCTCTCGTTATGGAAACTGCCGATGAGGAAACTGACGCTAACGCAGAAGAAACTCCCTCGGCGGAACTCCCCCTCGCAGAATAAAGAAAGTTTCTCTAAAACAGAAGCCCTCACCCAAGAGGTGAGGGCTTTTTTTGTTAAATTGCACCGCGAGGTTTATAGCGCATTTAAAATATAGAACAAATTTTCGTGGTAAGATATTGCACGAAGAAAAAATGCTCTTCTTCACACATCTGCTCGTTAAAGGGAATCAAGCCAGAAACGCGCGCGAAGCGGTTTTTCATCCCATAAAAAATGTAACGCAAGATTTATCTTGCAAAGTCAGGAGTTTCCAATGGAACTTGGTTCAGTAGACAAAATAGACATCAACAAAGAAATGAAGCAATCGTATCTCGATTACGCCATGAGCGTGATTGTTTCGCGTGCCTTGCCAGACGCACGAGATGGATTAAAACCTGTTCAGCGGCGAATTTTATACGCCATGTATGATATGGGCTTGCGTGCCGATAGCTCGCATAAAAAATCAGCAAGAATTGTGGGCGAAGTTTTAGGCAAATATCATCCCCACGGCGACTCGTCTGTTTACGAAGCGATGGCGCGGCAGGCACAAGATTTTTCGATGCGCTATATGCTCGTAGATGGGCAGGGGAATTTTGGCTCTATAGACGGCGATCCGCCTGCCGCGATGCGTTATACTGAAGCGCGACTGGCGATGCCTGCCTTAGATATGTTGGCAGAAATCAACAAAGAAACTGTTGATTTTACAGAAAATTTTGATGATACGCTCACAGAACCGAGCGTTTTACCTTCGGCGATTCCAAATTTATTGGTAAATGGCGGGAGCGGGATCGCGGTGGGGATGTCTACTTCTATTCCGCCGCATAATTTAACGGAAGTGGTGGATGCGCTGATTTATATGCTCGCCAATTGGACCAAACTGGATGATATTTCGGTGGGCGATTTGATGCAATTCATCAAGGGACCTGATTTTCCCACTGGCGGACTGATTATTCAGGAGAAGGACAGCACACATACTTTAGAATCGGCGTATGGCTCAGGGCGGGGACGTACTACTTTGCAAGCCAGAGTGCATATTGAAGAAATGGGGCGAAATAAAAATCGGCTAATCGTGACAGAGTTGCCTTATACGGTAAATAAAGCGAAACTCGTTACTAAAATCGCCACTTTGGTGCGTGATGGGAAAATTGATGGCATAACCGATCTGCGTGACGAATCAGATCGGCAGGGGATGCGCATGGTCATCGAATTGACCAAAAATGTAAAGCCAGAGGATGTGCTAGAAAAACTCTATAGCAAAACGCCCATGCGCTCTACTTTCAGTATCATCATGCTCGCACTCGTAGACGGGGAGCCGCGCACGCTCTCGCTGAAACAGGCTCTGCGTGTTTTTGTAGAGCATCGTTTAGAAATTGTACGCAGACGTAGTGAGTACGATTTACGCAAAGCCGAAGAACGCGCCCATATTTTAGAAGGCTATATGGTTGCAATCAAAAACAAACAAAATTTAGATGCCATCATTTCACTCATTCGTAATGCCGTAGATGTTCCTACAGCTCGAAAAGGGTTAATGAGAAAGTTTAAGTTGAGCAAAATTCAAGCACAGGCAATTTTAGATATGCGCTTGCGCCGTTTGGCGGGCTTAGAACGGAAGAAAATCAAAGAAGAATATGGCGCATTGAGCAAAATCATCAAAGATTTGAAGGCTTTACTTAAATCGCCGAAGAAAATGCGTGATATTGTGAGTGAAGAATTAGACAAAGTAAAAGAAACCTATGGCGATTCTCGCCGCACGCGTATCATCACCGTAGATGCAGACGATGATAAAAGTGCACTTCTCACCTCAGCAGATTTACTCCCCGAAAAAAGTGTTTGGGTGGGAATTACCGCCGATGGTCTAGTCTCTCGCACCCCAGATGATAAATCGCCAAGACCCAGCGGGAAAGAAGCTCCCAAATGGCTTGTCAAAGTGAATACCACCGATACGCTCTATCTTGTCTCAGAGAAAGGGAAGTGTGTCTCTGTAGCGGTGCATACTATTTCTGAAGCATCTAAACTTTCAAGCGGCACGCTTTGGCATAAAATCACCCCGTTAAAACCGAGCGAAAAACTGGCAAGCGCATTCTCGCTTCCTGCAAAGCGTGCGGAACTGCCCGAAGAAAGCTATATTCTCACCGTCACGCGCGGCGGCATGGTTAAAAAGAGTGCAGTCGCCGATTTGCCCGGACCATCAGCGCAGAGCTATCAACTCCTCCGTGTCAACGATGGCGACGTGCTCGGTTGGGCGTTGCTCACCGATGGCAAGAAAGATATTCTCCTCGCCACTTCGGCAGGCATGGGCATTCGTTTCAGCGAAGACGATGTACGCACTATGGGCTTGGTTGCGGCGGGTGTGAACGGCATAAAACTTGGCGTTGGCGAACTCGTGGTCGGCGCAGAAATCTTGCCGCAGAAATATGATGAGATTTTTATCATCACTTCTGAGGGCAAAGGCAAACGCATCTCGCCCAGCGATTTTCCTAAACAAGGCCGCTACGGCAAAGGCGTTATTCTCTGGAAACTCCCCAAAGGTGAAAGGCTGGCGGGGCTGGCGGTGGGCAAATATACCCAAACCCTCACCCTGCACCTGCTCAAACTCTCCGCTAAATCTGCCCGAATTGATGATGCCCCCAGCCGCAAACGTGCCACCACGCGCGGCGGCATCGTTCAGGATGTGAAACTCGGCGATGCCATTATCGGTCTCACAATGGAATGGGATGTAGAACGTTTTGTGGATAAGGTAAAGGCGTAACGCAAGATTCATCTTGCGTTTTTGGATAAAGTGCCGCGACACGCGTGACTTTGGCTTGCGTGCCGCTGGTCAGCTTTTGTGTGCGAAAATTGACGTTGTTAATCAAAAAGTCCCCGTTTCTTATGAACGGGGACTTTTTCTATTTCTACAGTGATTCCTGGCATTACACTGCTTCTGCAAAAGTATCTAACGCCCATTGATTAATACTTTTCCCATTTACTTCTGCCGCTTCTGCAACAGCCGCATGGATTTCAGAAGGGACGCGGAGCATCAAATTGCCAGAATAGGCTTTTTGCGGTGCACGATTCAACTTTTCGCAGGTTTCAAGATAGTCATCAACAGCCTCTTCAAACGCGAAGCGTAGCTCGCTAACAGATTCTCCGTGAAATCCCACAACATCTTTAATCGCGGCAATATGACCGACAAAGCATTCATCTTCGTCGCTGTATTCGATTTTTGCTGAATAGTTTTTATATTTCATTGTTTTCATTTTCTTATTCCTGCTTCTTCTAAAAAACGGCGAGCATCACGTACTTGATAAGGTTTTGCTTCTTTTTGGGGATGAGGGCGATGAAAAGTAGCAATTGTTCCGTTAAGTTCAAAGCGTACTCGGGAGCCTCTGCCTTCAATAATTACTGCACCAAGCGCGACAAATAGATTTTCTATTTTCTTCCACGCTAACGTTTTTGGAACAGGTTTGCCAAAAATTTTAGTGAGTGTTTTTTGTTGTTGTTTGTTCATTTTCTGAATGATAGCAAAAAACGCTATCGTTTGCAAGGACTTTTGAAAACTTTCATCGGAACTATGGCGAAAAAATACGCTACAATAATCCAGTATTCCAAAGGAGAAAAAAATGAAGCGTGCCAGATGAACGCTGGGATAATGATGTTTTGCATGGATTTCATCAAATCCCCGGCTCTGCTTTTGATGCGGTGGATGTTTCTTCTCTGATGGTGGATGTGGATTCTGGGCAGGTGGGGCGTTGAACTGAAATCAAAAAAAGAAAATCACCTGCGCCTTTTTCTTCTTTGATTTTTTTGCGTAATAATCTCTTTTTGTTTGCGTTTTCTGTTGGAGTCTTTTTCTACAAAAAGCGGTTCTAGGGTAAAGGGATCTTTTTCCGTCCAGTACATCACGCTTGAGTAGGTTGAGGGTGTGGGGGTAAAAATTTGCACTTGTTCAGGATTAACGCGCAGTTCACCGCTTACAAATCCTTTCATTTTACGCATATCCTTGTCGTCACAGCCTGGATGCGCGGCAATCATATAATAGGTTAAAAACTGCTTTTTCCCCGCTTTTTTATTGAGTTGCTCAAAACGCCGCTTGAACGCCAGCAATGATGCCTTGCTCGGCTTCCCCATTTTCTGCAAAACGCGCTCTTCGGTATGTTCGGGCGCAATTTTCATTTGACCGGATGTATGGTGAGTGACGACCTGACGCAGATAATCATCTCCGTGCTGGGTGTCGCTGAGAATCATATCGTAGCGTAAACCGGAGGCAACAAAGACTTTTTTTACGCCCTCTATTTTGCTTACCTTTTCTAGAACTTCGGCGTGGGGACGATGGTCAATCTTGAGAACGGGGCAAATTACCGGACTGACACATCGCTTGTGCGTGCAGTTGCCAGCTTTCAATTTTTTCCCGCACTCGTAACCGTACATATTTGCGGTGGGTCCGCCTAAATCGGAGATATAGCCTTTGAAGTGAGTGTGCTTTGTAATTGTTTTAGCTTCACCAACAATAGAATCTTGGCTTCGTGAGCGGACTGTGCGACCCTCATGCACAGCGATGGCACAGAAATTACATTCGCCATAACAACCACGATGTGTAGAAATGGAAAACCCGATAGTATCAAGGGCGCGCACTTTGCCATCTTTTGCGTAATAGGGATGTTGGGCGCGCTCAAAATCGAGTGCGTAGACTGCATCTAATTCTTCTTCGGTTTGGTAGAGCGCAGGTGGGTTTTGGACAAGATAGCGATTGCCATGCTTTTGGGTTAATCCTTTCGCGGGGATGGGATCATTATTTTTATAAAAAGTATGGAAGAACTCAATAAATGCCATCTTGTCTTTGGCAATGACTTCGTAAGGGGCTAACTCAATATAGTCTTCGCGGGCTTCTTTGGCTATATAACTTAATCCGCGTATTTCGTGCGGGTCGTTGCCATCGCGGAGAGCGGCGGCAAATTCTAGAGTCGATTTTTCTGCCATGCCATAGAGAATATAATCGGCTTTGGCATCAAAGATAATTGAGCGGCGGATTTTATTGCTCCAATAATCGTAGTGGGGGACGCGGCGCAAGCTGGCTTCGATTCCGCCAAGAACGATGGGGGGCTTCTCCCCTCTAGCTCCCCCCGAAGGGGGGAGAATAGTTCCTTCCCCCTTTGGGGGAAGGCTAGGACGGGGGCGGGTTTTCATATAACGCCGAATCAAGCCAGTGTAGACAATGGTCGCTCTATCGGGTCTGCGATTATTTTCTCCGCCCGGCGTGTAGTCATCGGTGCGGCGTTTTCTTTTGAGGGCGGTGTAATTTGAGACCATCGAGTCGATGCTACCCGCGGTTACGCCCCAAAAAAGTTTGGGTTCGCCAAGCCTGCCCACGTCACGCGTGGATTTTGTGTCAGGTTGCGCGATGATTCCGACACGGTATCCCGCGTCAGCCAAAACCTTGCCGATTAGGGCAGTCCCCATAAAAGGGCTGTCTATATAGCTGTCGCCGCTGACGATGATGATGTCGAGCGAATCCCAGCCAAGGGTATCCATTTCTTTGCGTGTGGTAGGTAAGAACATGAGGGGATTATAGCCCAAAATTTAAGGGTGCGGTGAAAGAGTGTAGTACAATCGCATTTGTTTTTGAAGAAAATCATAAAGGATATTTATGCAAACACGTTGGCAAGTACAATCTAAATTACCGCCCACAGTTGATGAGGCGTTGGAAAAGTTTCCGCCTGTTTTGAGGCAATTGCTCTTCAATCGCGGCTACGCCACCGATGAAGAAGCGCGTGCTTTTCTAAAAGCCAAACCAGATTTTGATACATCCCCTTGGGGACTAAAAGATATGGATGTAGCAATCGAGCGGATTATTCAGGCAATTGAGGGCGGCGAGAAAATTATTATTTATGGCGATTACGATGTAGATGGAATCACATCTTCTGCGCTTCTGGTAGAACTTTTGCGTTCTTTTGGCGCAGATGTAAATGCCTATATCCCCGACCGTTTTAAGGAGGGCTATGGCATTAATATAGAGGCGTTAGATGGATTTGTATCGCAGGATGTGGATTT
The DNA here is from genome assembly GCA_964488755.1 of uncultured Anaerolineaceae bacterium. Taxonomy (GTDB): domain Bacteria; phylum Chloroflexota; class Anaerolineae; order Anaerolineales; family Villigracilaceae; genus Desulfolinea. The sequence goes on from CAZAWS010000017.1 coordinate 11,441, forward strand.
GGTCATCTCTGTGGATTGTGGCATTCGCGCAATTAAAGAAGCTGAGTACGCGCGTAACCTTGGGCTTGATCTCGTTATAACCGACCATCACCACCCCGGAGCAGTTTTGCCCAACGCACTTGCAGTGATAGACCCCAAGCGGGAAGATGATACCTATGCCGAGAAAATGTTGGCAGGCGTGGGCATTGCCTATAAAATCGCTGAGGCATTAATGGAGAAAATCGGCGAGAAATCATCCATTGCTTTAGTTGAATCTTTGCTCGATTTGGTTGCCCTTGGCACCGTGGCAGATTTAGCTCCGCTTGAGGGTGAAAATCACCGTTTTGTGCGGCATGGATTGCGCATTATGCACCAAGCACAACGACAAGGACTTGTCTCTCTGGCTGGCGTATCGGGTGTGAATATCAAAGAAGCCAGCGCGATGAATATCGGCTTTAGCTTGGGACCCCGTCTCAACGCGGCAGGGAGGTTATATTCTGCGCTTTCTGCCTATGATTTGCTGATGGAAAAAGACCTGCATAAAGCGGGAGAAATGGCGCAAGCGTTAGAGAATATTAATCGTGAGCGTCAAAGTATGACAGGGACAATCCAAGAGCAAGCCGAAATAATTGCACTTGCCGCCGACAAAGACGCATTCTTGCTTTTTGCCGCGTCGCCAGAGTTTAATCTTGGCGTGGTTGGATTGGCGGCGTCCCGTTTAGCGGATAGCTATTACCGCCCCGCGATTGTTGGGCAGGTGAAGGAAGAAGAAACGGTTTGTTCCTGTCGCTCGATCGCAGAGTTTCATATCACTGATGCGTTAGATGAATGTTCAGAGTTACTGGTGAAGCATGGCGGTCATGCCGCCGCGGCAGGATTCACCATTCGCAACGAAAATGTGGGCGAATTTTTACAGAAAATGAATAAAATAGCAGAACGCGATTTGGCAGATGTAGATTTGCATCCTGTTTTGGTAGCAGATATGGAAGTGCCGCTCTCGGATTTGAGTTTTGAAATGCTAGAGCATCTTAATTATCTTGAGCCAACTGGATACGGAAATCCACGCCCCGTTTTTGTTTCGCGGAATTTGAGCCTGAAATCGGCGCGCACGGTTGGGAGAGACAAATCGCATCTTAAGTTGAAAGTCAGTGATGGCAAAGTGGATATGGATGGAATTGCTTTCAGGCTAGGACATCTGAAACCTGACTTACCCAAGAGAGTCGATTTGCTTTACACCTTTGAAGTGAATGAGTGGCAGGGGCGCAAGTCGTTGCAATTGAATGTGAAGGATATAAAATTTTGAACCGTCAAGACGCCAAGAACGCCAAGGATGCTAAGAAAAGTGAAATTATAAAGGTGCTTCCGCGTGGCATTGACGAGAAATTTGCTAGACAGGTAGATGCTTTCATAAAACGATATTATTCAGCGTTGAAAGAATTGGCACAATCGACATGGGATTGAAATCTCGTGTTGATGTGTGAAAAGGGGATTTGCTTTCAAGTCCGTTTGAACGGACTTGGCATACCAGCCGATGAATTCATTCATCGCTTTTGTGTGAAAACTCAAAAAACTGTGTAAATTTGTGGTAAGCGTTCAGGGGGCTTAAAATAGAACGCGGATTTTACGGATCAGGCAGATTTTCGCGGATTTTAAAAACTTTTTTTGTACAAAGATGACAAAAACGTATGAGTTTTCTGAAAAAATATAGCAAAAGCATTAAAAATTCGCGTCATTTGCTCATTCGCGTAAATTCGCGTTGAAAGATTAAGGCATAATTTTAATATGGCTGAACGCTTACA
>CAZAWS010000018.1:0-12902 GCA_964488755.1 uncultured Anaerolineaceae bacterium
TTGGCAAAACAAAAGATAGCTCCCAAAATGCGCCGCGATATGAAGAGCATTTTAAGATGCTGAGGAGGGGGCGGCGAACGATGAAAAAGAATTAAATTATGCCCATCACCACCCAAAATTTGATTTTGATGAGGCGGCTTTGCCGCGCGCGGTGGCTCTAATGACTAGTGCGGTAATGGAGATTTTAGGGGTAAAATAGAAAGCGAAAGGAGCTACAGTTACGATTTAAATCTAGGAAGAGAAAAAATGAAAATACCATCAGAACTTATCAACTATCTAAAAAAAACAACGCATATTGCGGTTTTAACTGGCGCAGGGATTTCAGCAGAATCGGGATTGAAAACCTTCCGAGATGCACAAGATGGTCATTGGGCAAAATACCGCCCTGAAGATTTAGCAACACCCGAAGCCTTCGCACGTAACCCCAAACTTGTGTGGGACTGGTACGCTATGCGCCGCAATAAAGTTGCTGAAGCAACCCCCAACGCTGGGCATTTTGCCCTTGTTGAGCTTGAAAGCCTCATCCCGAACTTTACCCTAATCACCCAAAATGTAGATGGCTACCATCGCCAAGCGGGGAGCAGAAATGTGCTCGAACTACACGGCAATATCCAAAAAGTAAAATGCTACGATGGTTGCGGAGCAGTAGAAAATTGGGATGACGGCGATACGCCTCCACATTGCCCAAAATGTAACGCCTATTTACGCCCCGATGTGGTTTGGTTTGGCGAATCGCTTCCCTTAGACGCCATCACCGCCGCACATAAAGCTGCACTTGAAGCTCAGGCTTTTTTCTCTATTGGCACATCGGGGGTAGTAGAACCCGCCGCATCTTTAGCGCATAGCGCACGCCAAAAAGGAGCCGTGGTGATCGAAATAAATCTCGACCCTACGCCGCTCACACCACACGTTGATTTTGCCCTGCACGGAAAATCAGGCGAGATTTTGCCCGCACTAGTGGAGGCACTTCAAAAATGAGCACACTCACCCTGCTCACCGATTTTGGCACTCAAGACGGTTTCGTTGGCATGATGAAAGGCGTAATTTGGAAAATTGCCCCAGACCTAAAAATCGCCGATATTTCTCATCAAATTCAACCGCAGAATATCACGCAAGCGGCACAAACTTTAGCTCGCGTTTTCCCCTATTTTGGAGATGGGACTGTCCACGTCGCGGTGATAGACCCAGGCGTGGGGACGCGGCGAAGAGCAATCGCGGCGCAAATAGGCACGCAGTTCTGTGTCGCCCCTGATAATGGCTTGCTCACGTTGATTTTACAAAGTGCCGAAAATAAGCATCTACCGTTAAAAATTGTCTCCCTAGACAATGCCGATTATTGGCTACACGATATAACCAGCACCTTTCATGGACGCGATATTTTTGCCCCTGTTGGCGCGCATCTTGCAAGCGGGGTTCCGCTTGAGAAATTAGGCACACTTATAAACAACCCTGTATTATTAGATTTCCCCGAAGCCACCAAAACAGATGAAGGCTGGGATGCACACATCACTCTTATTGACCATTTTGGCAACATCCGCACCAATTTACTAACCGAAAAAATTGAAGGTCAATTACAAATCCGCATTTTGGGAGAAAGGATTGACGGAATTGTAAAATCTTACGGACACCAAAAAGTTGGGAATTTAATCGCAACAAAAGATAGCAATGGTTATCTTGAAATCGCTGTTGTAAATGGAAGCGCAGTAAAGAGATTAGACGCAAAAATCGGTGATTTGGTTGAGGTAATTATCAATGGATAAAATTCTAATCACGAATTTGCGTGCACATGGCATCATTGGCGTTTATGATGAAGAGCGCGTCACGCCGCAAGATATTCTAATCAATATCACGCTATATACTGATACACGCCAAGCGGCAAAATCTGATTCTTTGGCAGATTGCATTAATTATGATGCGCTTTCACAAAAAGTAAAAAAACATACCGAAAACGCAAAACGATTAACGGTAGAGGCTCTTGCTGAAGATATTGCTGAAATATGTTTAACAGAGGAGGGGGTGGAAGAGGCCAAAATCCGCGTGGAGAAGCCGGAGGCGATCAGCTTTGTGGGAAAAGTTGGGGTGGAGATTAAACGCGTCAAAAGAAAATAAACACACAGAAGTTTATTAAAGGGAAGCAAGTCCAAATCGCGCGGCGCGTTTTTTTATCTCCCTAAAATGCTCTTGTAATAACTGCCGAAACGGTTATTACAAGGACAGAATGGATAATCTGAAGTTAAATCTGCAAAGGCGAAGCTCCGCGAGAAATATTATCTAAGAATTCTTGGCGTGTGGCTAAATTGGCGCGAAATGCACCATGCATGGCAGACGTGGTCATACGAGCACTTTGTTTTTTCACACCTCGCATCATCATGCAAAGGTGTAATCCCTCAACAACAACTGCTACCCCTTGCGGTTTAAGTGTGTCGCGAATAAAATCGGCGATTTGGCGCGTCATGCGCTCTTGTACTTGTAGTCGGCGGGCAAACATGTCAACAATACGGGGGATTTTAGAGAGGCCAATCACCTTTTCATTGGGAATATAGGCTATATGGGCGCGCCCAATAAAGGGTAACATGTGATGTTCGCAAAGACTATAAAATTCGATGTCACGAACAAGCACCATCTCATCGTATTCAACATCGAAAAGGGCACCATTAATCAATTTTTCAGGGTCAGTGTTATATCCAGCAACAAGTTCTTTGTACATATCTGCAATTCTTAGCGGGGTTTTTATTAACCCTTCTCGTTTTGGATCTTCTCCTATAGCGAGAATAATATTTTTTGCAGATTCTTCAATCGCTTTGCTGTCAATGATATGTTCTTTTTCTTCTGAATTATTGTAAAAGTTTGTATTTTGCATCATTCTTTATAAAAAACAGAAACTGACTCGAAATACAGCGTCAGTTTCTGTTTTTCATTCATTTTTTGTTTTTTAAGAGAAAATCAGGCTATTTCAGGTTCAATCAAGCCATAACTTCCATCGCGGCGACGATAGAGAACATTGATAGCGTTTGTATCGCCATTATAGAAGATAAAGAAGTTGTCATGCTCGAGTAATTGCATCTGTTCATAAGCTTCTTCTACCAGCATTGGATATACCGTAAATTTTTTACTACGGGCAATACTCATCTTTTTATCTTCAAAATCATCATCACTAAAGGAGGTCGGAACCACTTCAGCGGCTGAGCGTCCATCGCCTCTGCCACGCTCATTTTTGCCTTTATATCGTTCTATTTGCCGCTTCATTTTGTTATAAGCAGTATCAAATGCGGCTAAAATATCGTCGGCTCTTTCTTCTGTTCGTAAAAGAATGCGGGGACCTTGCACCGTAATTTGGGCAACCTGTCTATCTGCCGCGTCACGTGCAGATTTAACATAAGCAAGATCTACACGCGTACTGTCAATTTTCTTGAGATAACGATCTAGTTTTTCTGCTTTGTCGGAAACATAATCGTGGATATTATCTGTCACTTCCATGTTTTTTCCGAAAATTTGTACTTTGTTTGTCATTGTCGTACCTCCTAAATAAAATGGATTCGGACTGTCTTAAGATCATGGTTGTGGCAATGCTCTAGCCAACGAGAGGGCGTAAACCTCTGAAGCACCGCCGTTGATTAACGCTTCAGCGCATGAATTTAGGGTTGCTCCTGTTGTAGACACGTCGTCTATGACTAGCACAGTTTTTCCGGCAACCTTTTTGTGGTTTGCGACAAAAGCACTACGCACATTATTTTCACGCTCATCCGCTGAAAGCCCCACCTGTGAAGTGGTCTCTCGCGCTCTTTTTAGGGCGTTTGTAACATACTGCCACTCTCTTGCAAGAGCCAAAGGACGAGCAAATAATCCTACTTGATTATACCCCCGTTCTTTAAAACGTTTTTTCCCTAAAGGAACAGGAACAACTATATCAATATGCCAGTTGAGTTCCTTAGCATATTGCACCATTTCTGCGGCGAGAGAATCTCCCAAGCCTAAATCTTGACGATACTTCATCTGATGCAAGGCTTTACGAATTGGTCCTTCAAAAACTACCCAAGACTGAAGTACTTTATAGGATGGGGGCTTTTGCTGGCAAGAAAGGCATATTCCGTCTTTTATTTGTGGCAAGCCACAAATATCACATTTTGGTTCTGGGATTGCTCTGATGCTTTTTCGACAATCTTCACACCAACGCACTCCTTTTTTAGCACAACCTCCACAAAGAGGCGGATATAAAAAATCTACACCTACCCAAAAAGAGCGATAAAGATAATATTTTATGCGCCAAAATTTATGCAAGGTTATTATCCAGGCTATCCAAAACTGTCCGCCATACTAAAAGCGGCTGGCGCTAAAAGAACAATAAAAATGGAAGGAAATGTAAGAAAAGCCATCGGTATAATCATTTTTACAGGAGCTTTATGTGCAGCTTCCTCTGCCATTTGCCTACGCCTAACACGCATTTGCTCCGATTGAATACGCAATACTTTAGACATGCTTACCCCCAATTGTTCACTTTGAATCACCGCGGCGATAAAACTAGTCATTTCTGCAAGCCCAATCCTAGCCGCCATATCTTTAAGCGCATCGCGCCTCAACTTTCCTAATTGTACTTCTCTAATAGCCCTAGAAAAAGCAAGCGAAAGCTCATTTTCCCATTTTTCACTTACTTTTGACATTGCTGCATCAAACCCTAAACCTGCTTCAACACAAATCGTCAGCAAATCTAGCGCGTCTGGCATTGCTTTCAACACTTCTTTTTGGCGCCTGTCAATTTTGCCTTGCAACCAAAGCTGCGGAAAAAAGAATCCTAAAACTGTAAAGATAAGAACGATAAGATAAGGGTTCATATCAATGATATCGGGCGGAGAAATCGTAAAGAGAATAAATAATCCCCCCCCTAGAAAAGCAGCAATTACAAAACGCGTAGCTAAAAACGCAGATGCGGAGGCACTAATAGGATTTCCCGCCAGTTCAATTTTCAATTCAGTTTCCTCAATCAAATGTTGAGGTGTAAAACGAGCGGATATATCTCCCACTTTTAAAAGAATAGGAACAATAACACGCTCATTAAATGGCTGAGAAAGTTCTATATCTTCAAGAGAGGTTACTTCACCACTTTCACTAATTTCAACCAAACGCGAAGCGAGCAAATCATCTTCTTCTGAAGCTGATTCACGCGCACCTGCTCTCACTAAAAGAACAACTCCCCCAATGACGATCAATCCAATTACTATCCATATCAAAATTGAAGTATCCATACTACACCTCGATATCCGCTATTTTCATCATAATTATATACCCTAAGCCAATTAAGAAAAGTCCTGCTCCAAGAACGCTAAACCCACAAGTAGCTCCTTTCGCAAATAAGCTTTGCATATAATCATTATAAAAAAACCAAAGAAAAAGCCCTAGGGCAATAGGAACAAATGAAAGAATTTTAGCCGAGGCCCTAACTTGTGCTGTTAAAACTTGAATTTCGCCTTTAATACGAATACGTTCTCGAATTGTAAATGAAATTGTGTCAAGAATTTCTGCTAAATTACCCCCTACTTCCCGTTGAACATTAATCGCGGTAATCATAAAGTCTAAATCTGGACTAGGGATACGGCGAAACAAATTATCTAATGCTCTCCCCATAGGAACGCCAAGTTGCATCTCTTGCACAACACGGCGAAACTCATCACTAATAGGTGGAGGAAGTTCCCTACTAATCGCTTCCATTGCCTGCATCGTAGAAAAGCCCGCTCGCAACCCATTTACCATTAAGTTAATCATATCGGGCAATTGGTCATCAAATTTTTTGAGTCGTTTGCTTTGTTGCCCACGCACATATACCCCTGGAAGAATGGCACCAACAACGGCACCAATCGCTAAAGAGATAATGTCTCTTCCACCTAAAAACCATGCAATAAGCCCTAAACCAACTGTTGCTATCACTATCAAAGCGTAATACTCAGCAACTTGGAATTTCATATCGGCGCGTGCGAGCGCACTCTTAACTTTATCTCCCCTTGAAGTTTTCTCAACTCGTTGATTGACCCAATCCGTTACAGCCGATGTTTCATCACCTTTTGAATGAGATGGCTTCTCTTCATCCAAATAAGAGCCTAGTCTATCTTCCACGAGACTACGCTCGCTATTTGCAGACATCATCACCCCAGCTATCAACAAGATGACGAGCAAAACTGCCGCTATGATAAATAATAAAGTTGTTGGGTCCATTAGCTCTGTCCGCTTCCGCTATTCATACTAAAAAAATTAATATCGTCTTCTCTCACCAATGCCAAAAATAGATGGGGGCAGCTGAATGCCAGCCGCCTCAATTTTACTCATAAACTTAGGGCGTAAGCCTGTGGGTCTTAATCTTCCGATTAGCTTTCCGTCCTCCATACCTTTTTGCTCGAAAGCAAAAATATCAGTCGTTGTAATTACGTCCCCCTCCATCCCGCTAATCTCTGTAATAAAAGTAACCCGTCGCGAGCCATCTCGCATACGTGCCTGTTGACAGACAACATCAACGGCTGATGAAATCTGCTCACGAATAGCCCTAACTGGCAAATCCATTCCTGCCATTAGTGTCATAGTCTCAAGGCGAGAAAGAGAATCGCGTGGGCTATTTGCATGAGTCGTTGTCATAGAACCATCATGCCCCGTATTCATAGCCTGCAACATATCAAGAGCCGCCTCATCTCGAATCTCTCCTACGATGATACGATCAGGACGCATACGCAAAGAGTTAACCACCAGTTGTTGAATAGTTATCTCACCGCGTCCTTCGATATTTGCAGGGCGAGATTCAAGCGTTACGACATGTTCTTGTCGCAACTGAACTTCAGCCGCATTTTCAATTGTCAAGATACGCTCATCTGCAGGAATAAAAGATGACATAACATTTAACAAGGTCGTTTTCCCAGACCCTGTACCGCCAGAAATAACAATATTTAGTCTAGCTTCAACGCAGGCTTTCATAAACTGTAAAGCCTCTGGGGTAATAGACCCAAACTGAATAAGTTGCTCTGTCGTAATAGGATTCTTTGAAAATTTACGAATAGTAAGAGTCGGTCCAACAAGGGAAATTGGAGGAACAACAGCATTTACACGAGAGCCGTCTGCCAAACGCGCATCTACATAGGGGCTTGATTCGTCAATACGCCTGCCTAGAGGGGCAACTATTCGATCAATAATTCGCATCACATGCTCATCGCTTTCAAATGTGACCGGAACACGGTGCAACCTCCCTTTTCTTTCAATATAAATATTTTTCGCACCGTTAACCATGATTTCTGTAAGGCTATCGTCAGCCAAAAGAGGCTCTAGGGGACCAAGGCCTAATATCTCAGCCGTAATCTGTTCAAAAAGGCGGTGTCGTTCAGGTCTAGACAAAACGATATTTTCTTCTGCTAAAATTTGTTCAAATAAATCTTGTATTGAACGCCGTACCTCTTCCTTTTGAGAAATATCTGTAGATGGGTCTATCTCAGCAAGTAATTTGTTCTGCACACGTGTTTTTAAATCGTAGTATGTCCCTGATTGGGGAGTCGTATCTGGCGCATTCGCTCTTCTTGATTGCAGTGAACCCAAACGCGAAGAAGATGACTTTGTACTAGAACCACCAGAAGGCTTCTTCCCTGATGTAGAACCCTGTCCTTGTTCAATTCTCTTTAGCAATGACATTAATTATCTCCATACTACCTATCTCTAGCTAGTCGCCTCTTGTCTCCATAGAAGCAATCCGCGTGCGAACACTCTCTGCCAAAGACAAAATACCTCGGCTTGCTACCTTTGCATTACTCTCCAAAATAAATGGAGTGCCCCGATTAACGGAACGAGGAATAACTCGCTCGTCTAGCACAATTGTTGCGGCGATATCAATTTTTAAGTTGCTACCTATTTTCTCAGGAGTAATACCGTTACGTTTATCATACCGATTTATAGCAAACACTACACGTTCTTGGTCTGCCCCTAAATTTGTCACCAACAAATTAAGAAATAGTTGCGTACTTTTTATAGAAGGGATATCTTGCGTGGCAACCAAAACAATTATATCGCTCTCATCTATAGCGGATAAAACAACATCATTAAGCAATGACGAAGTATCAACAACTACGTAGGCATATAAACGGCGAAGGTACTGCAATGTTTTCAGAAAATCGCCACCAGACACAGATTCCGCCTGTTCAGGACGAGAAGGAGCTGCTAAAACATGCACCCCTGAAGCTTCGTGCTTAACCATAACGTCGCCAACGATTTCTGGGTCTAAGTCATCAGCAATTGAAGTTAAATCTAAAATTGTATTTTTTCCTTGCTCATTGATAAAGAGTGCTACATCACCATACTGCAAACTCCCATCTACAATTACCGTGCGCGTCTCATCATTATGCAAGGCTATTCCAAGATTGACTGCCAAAGTTGTACAGCCTACCCCGCCCTTTGGAGAATAAATCACAATCACTTTCCCCTGTGATGAGGAAATGCTTGGCACAGAAGGTAAGCCACTACTTGTTACCGCCGCGGCACTTGCCCCGCCTCTTGCTTTCTCCTGGTGTGCCATTGTCCCCGCCCGCCGAATAGCAGTAATAAGCTCATCCCCTGTAGGTGGTTTTGTAAGAAAATCACTCGCTCCCGCTTGCATGGCTCTACGCAAATAGTTCGGATCTCCCTGTACAGATAAAATAACTACCTGTACATAAGAGTTTTTTCGGCGTATAGCTTCTGTAGCGGCAATGCCATCCATATCTGGCATATTAATATCCATCAAGATAACATCTGGCTCAACCTCTTGAGAAATATCAATGGCCTCTCTACCTGTACCTGCTACACCAACAACCTCTACATCAGATTCAAACTGAAGAAGTTTTCGAACATTCTCTCTAGTTTCTGCTACATCGTCAACAATTAGCACTCTAAATTTATTATTGGAAGCCATGTATTCTCCGCTATATTCAAATTATCTAACTGTTCTGCCCCTTATCTTGATTAAATGATTGTTTTGGATTAAAAGTTTTTTGTTAAAAATGCACGCGATTTTTCTAATGGAATGGAGCGCAACGCGCGTAACCTCAGCTTGAGTGCTTAAACCCTGAGCATTTGTGCGGCACAAACACCGCCAAACCGTCTACGTCAAACAAATGTTGACGAGAAGCAAGCAAGTTAGGGGCACGCGCGTCACGGTACCTTCCGTCCAATACTTTTTGTTATTCTTCTGTGACGACAATATCCCCTTCTAAAATAGGTGGCACCAAATCGTCTATACGAGGTTCAGAGCTATAAGGCAATTTTGCTGGAACGGGAATTGCGTACTGGCTAAGAAGAAATTGCAAGGTGGCAGCTTCTGTCTCTACTCTGGATGTATCACTCGCGTTACGCAATGTTAAAGTTAACTCTGCGCCTCCATAAAGCATATAAGTTAAAGAGGTTGCATCTTGAGGAGATACGATTAAAGTAACAATATCGGCATTGGTTGACGCTTGCGTCCCCGCCTCGGCAGGTGCATCTTCACCCTCAGTGGGAGTTTGGCTTGCTCCCAAAGGAAAATTTCCCAACTTCAACACAGTAATATCTTGAAAAATAGTTTTACAAACAGGGCGTGGACGCTGATCTTCAGAAGGAACAATATATATCGGTTGCTGGAAGGTCGGGTCAAGCTCAACACGCCCCTGTGCCGCCCCCGCTGTATCACTCGTTTGCCCACCGCTTACACTCGCCGACAGGCTTGGTGCTTCACTTGGCGTAAACCCAGACTGTGATACAAAAGCTGTTCGGTTCGGCAATATGGATTGAAACCCAGAATCTATATCAACAAAAAGAAAGCAAGCAATAAGATTAACATGAGCGCCATCTGCAACACCATAAGTGACAGAAGACAAACGAGAGGTAGGGATTGAAATTGCTGTCATCCCCGGTGAAATCAAATTTGCCCAGACGGGTCCTGTTGAGGCAATCTCGCCAGCCTCACCAACCATGGGAGCTGTGATAATTACCCCTTGTTCAATAGGATATTTAGCAAATTTTCCTACAAGCTCGGCTTCTCTATCTTCGTAGCGGAACATGTGCTCAAAATCTGTTCCTTCTGGCAAAGATATCCAGCCCAAAACATCGTCCGTAATCTCACCGCCCTGCGGGATATTTTGCTCAGCCATAACGATTTTTATTGAAGTATCTTCTTGGGTCTCTGTTTCTGCGGGAGTCTGATTCTGTAGAAAAAAATACGCTCCCCCAAGGGCGACAAGTAATATGATTGCCAAGTAGATAAAAATTCTTCCTCTACGCATGAATAGCTCCTCTCTCTAAAATCTCGGTAGTGGGTCTAAATAAGTTTTTTTGTAGAAACGGAGTCTAAAGTCTCCAGGCTTTGGCTTTCTGCTAAAAACCCGAAATCGGGAGATTTCGGACTCCAGACTATCACTTACTTAAAGACCACTATCAAAATTTCGAAGTTTTCGTTATTAGAATAATACAAACAAATCAATTATAGCAGGAAAACCATATTATTTCATAGGAAAAAGGTGGGACGCTGTCTTGCGACAACGTCCCACCTTTTTTGTTACGAAATAGCTTTAATTACCAAGCGTCGACTAGGTAAGTCCAGAGTTAATACTGGAGAAAATACCACCGATGGTTGGTCCAAGTAGTGTCAATGCGGCAATAACAACAATAGCGACTAAAACAAGAATCAACGCGTACTCTACTAAACCTTGGCCTTTCTCTTTCGGGGAGAACAACATGTGAAAGCACCTCCTTTTTTTTATGATTTCTTCGGTAGCTTATCAGCCACTTAGCGAAGATAACTATATTATAAACATCTTTTAAAAAAAAACAAGAGGATTATGAGGATTGTTGCTTACAATTTTGTAAGCTGCCTAACTCCCTGCTGGGATAGAAAACGCAACCCGCGTTCCTTTGCCTGCGGAACTATCAATATCAAAGTTTCCACCTAACATTTCAACGCGATCTCGAATAAGTTTCAATCCTAAACTTCCTCCTTCGTTTAGTTTATCAAGGTCAAAACCTTTGCCGTTATCATCAACACTAACTTTTATAAGGTTATCACCTACGTCAACATATACTTTTACAACGGTGGCATGACTATGCCTTGAGGCGTTCCCTAAAAGTTCTTGCAAAGCTCGAAAAACCATCACTTCAAGATATGGCTCTAGCCTTCTTTCTGTTCCAGAAACAACCAAATTCATTTCTATGCCAGATTGTTCCTTATAAGTCTCTGAGTAGCGCCGAATGGTAGGGACTAGTCCTAAATCGTCAAGCATCATCGGACGAAGTTCAAAAATAAAATTACGAACTTTCTGAAAAGTACGCATTGCTGATGATTTCAGGCTGTTCAATTCATCTCTTGCCTGTTCAACATCAACAGATAAAAGTCGCAGTGCAATCTCAGCCTGCAAAATAAAATTAGATAAAGCTTGTGCAGGACCATCGTGCATTTGACGAGACAAACGCTGACGCTCAGACTCTTGTGCGTTAACAATCATCTCGATATTTGTCGCTTCGCTTCGTTGCCTTCCTCCCACCTGAGGCGTCTCCTGGCCATCAGCCCCATTCGCCTGTTTTAAAACCAGCTTATACCGTTCGAGGTGTGTCCTATCATTTTGCAATTTATCTAATTGCCCACGCATGACAAGCAAACGCTGCTGTGCTTCTAAGGCAGAGTCATAAGTCATGCGAACTTCTTCAGCAGACATAGAGGATATATCTGACTTGATTTGTTGTAAATGGGCTGTTATGGCAGCGTTTCGCTGAGTTAGCTTCCCAACTTCTTCTTGACTTTGCTCTATCATTAGGGTTATTTCGCCTAATGAACTTTCGGTTTCATCAAGCTCTGCTTCTATATCAAGAACTTCTACTTCTGCCATGTCATCGTTAATCTGAGATAAAACCATGCTAGATTCTCCTATGTATTTTGCTCATCATCATCGCTTAATTGAACCCAACCGCGCTTTAATGCGTATACAACAGCCTGCGTACGATCTTCAACACCAAACTTTCTCAGAATGGCGGTAACATGATTTTTAACAGTTTGATGGCTAATGCCTAATAATACAGCAATTTCTTTATTGCTCATACCACGTACAACACAAGAAAGGACTTCCATTTCTCGTTTTGATAGCGGGTGGAATGGCATTCCTGGCTCACTATAAGTGCGCTTTGTCTCCACCATATTATCTTTAATCCATAAATCTACTTCTTCTTGAGATAGAACTTGCTCTGCTATAACAAATTTCCCTTTGTCTATTTCTCGAATGCTTTGGATTAATCGCTTAGGACCAATTTCTTTAGCACAATATGCCGCCGCCCCAGCAATTGCCGCATGTAAGGCTTGCTCAATATCATCATAGCCTGTAAGTAATAATATCCGCGTATCCAATTTCTCTTGCACAACACGGTGGGTAACTTGTTGCCCATTTAAACCCGGTAGGTTGACATCTATTACAGCAACATCTGGTGAAAGGGAACGAATAATTTCTAACGCGTCTTCCCCTGTGGAAGCCTGACCAATAACGGTCATATCTGGCTCTAAAGATAAAGCATCTACAACGCCTTGTCGAAATAAGGGGTGATCATCTACAACGACTATTTTTATTTTTTCCATAGCTATCTCTTTTTTTCCCTTGAAGTTGATTAAGTGTCACGAGTATAGCACAGCACTTGTTTTTAAATATGATAAAAAAATTGCAGAATTACTAGGGCTTCCAATCATATATTGTCATATTCTCCCCTCCTATTTTAGGAGCAAAAGAACTATTTGTATTATACACAATAGGCAGCCCTTCTGACAGGGTTGTATACCAAGATGGAAAGATAATTAAATACTCAATTTCTCTTTCGTCGAGATAATTAGCCAACTTTTCTTCATCCCTCATAAAGGGAATCACTTCGGGCGAAACTAAGCCCGCTAAATCAACAAT
>CAZAWS010000019.1:0-12843 GCA_964488755.1 uncultured Anaerolineaceae bacterium
CTAACCACAATTCTCAAACTATAATAGCAAAAATAATGAACCCCTTTTTTGAGTGAAAAAGTTGTTGTATATGTGCCTTCTTTTTTAGGGGCTTGCATTTTGATAAGAAATACGCCCACCTCACCAACATCCGTGGGGTCTCCTAAGGGAAATCTGTTCTTGGTATGAAACGCTGACCCTCTAGCGTATTGTGCAAACATCGTATCTGTTTCCCACTCTTTTGTGCCTATATTTCTAACACGCCACGTCCAATTGAATTTGCCATTGGGTTTTACGAGATAATCATCTCCGGGCGATAATTCGACAAGTTCACAGGCATATAGGACATCGCCCTCGCCGCTGGTTATATTGGTAGGCGTAACAGGGATTGGGGTAAAAGTTGCCGTAAGAATAACATCAGTGGCAGAGGGATAAGGTGTTAAGGTTGGGGCACGGGTAAAAGTTGGCGAGGGAGTCATCGATTCGAAAGGTATTGCGAGTTCGGTTTCTGCCATTGCCGCGCTTTGAGTGCCCGCTACAATCGTTTCAATGGAAACCAATGTCGGGGGAGTTTCAGCCGTACAGCCAGAAAGCACAAAGGCGATAAGTAGAAAAATATAAAGAAGATATTTTTTCATTTTTACTATTTCACAGTAATTGTTAAATCATAATAACAAAATGTATGAATTCCCCGCTTTAGGGAATACACTATTGTATAAGTTCCGGGGTCATGGGGTGCAACCATAGGGATACGAAACTCCCCCACATCACCAACTTGGGTGTTCTTACTCAAACTTACCTCTTTGTCTTTATAAAAAGGGGTACCTCTTACATATTTTGCTGAGGTGGCATTAGCTTGCCATTTTTTCGTGCCGATATTTGTTACCCGCCAAATCCACTTAAATTTCTCATTTGGCTTCACGACATAACCATCTTTTGGTGAGAGACTAACAAGCTCGCAGGCATATAAAACATTTCCTGAGCCGCTGGTTATATTGGTGGGGGTAATTGTGGGTAGAACCGTTGGCGTAGATGTTGCCACGATGTTGAGAATAACGGTTGTCGCCGAAGGAAATGGTGTCGGCGTTGGGGCAAGCGTATTCGTTGCTAAGGGCGTAGCCGTTTCAGCAGATTTTGCTCTAGCGGTTTGTGTCAGTATTACGCTATGCGTCGCGGCGAAAACAGTCTCAATGGGAAGCAGGGCTGGCGTAGCAGGCGCACAGCTAGAAAGAGCAAAGAGGAGGACAAAAAAAATATAAGTAACATGGTGATTTTTCATTTTTCTCTTTTCCTTTCTAACTGTGCAAATTTAAGTAGTGGTTCTAAAGTGAATGATAAGGTTTTTCGTAAAAACGGAGTCCAAAGTCTCCAGACTTTGGCTTTTTGCTAAAAACCCAAAATCGGGAGATTTCGGACTCCAAGCCGTCACTTACCTAAAAGACCACTATGCAAACTTCTTGCTATTTCACGTCAATAGCAACGTAGGGCCAGCAAAACTCGCCTTCTAATCTAAAAGTCATTACATAATGACCTTTTTTATCTGGAGCTACGCCATCGTACGCACCTATGGTATAGGTGCCTCCCGGCAAAACTTCTGGGAGTTCTTCAAATATAGTCGTCCCGGGTACTAGATTGGTGCTGTTGACACTGTCGTGGTAGGTGAGGTCGTAGCCAGCGGGCCAAGTGGCGGTGCCCGAGTTTTTAATTGTGATAAGGATATCGAAGGTGCCGCCTTTATTAAAAACCGAGCTATTATTTGGCGGGGGCTGAATGCTCACCAACTCACAAGCATATTCAGGTGTATAAGAACCGCCGCCACCACTGCTTGCTGGGGTAGATGTTGCCGTTCCAACCAGAACAAGCGGGGTGATTGTAGGGGGCGGGGTTAAGGTCGCGGGGGCAGGGATGGCTGTTTTGGTTGCCTCAAGCGTGGGCGTTGCCTGAGCAACAACTGTGGCAAAGTCTGCCGCTTGTTCATCTAGTGCTTGAGCAACTGCTGTTTCTACCAACTGAGCGGCTTCGGTTTCATTAAGCGTTGTTTCATCCGTTGCAGTGATTGAGGGTACGCAGGCTGAAAGTAATAATACAGCCACCAAAATCAAATAGGTAAAACGAAATTTCTTATAAGTTTTCATCATAGACTCCTTAAAATTAGGCATTATCTTCTAAATCGCCACTACCAATACCTCGCGGTTGCCATTTCGCATCATCTTTAAGACGATGTTGAATACCGCCGCGATTGTGGAGCAGGTCAAATCCGTCTGGTTTAATGAACATTCTTTCACCATCTAATAAACCAGTAAGCCCTGTTTGCCCAGCTTCTTGGCGTTTGTTTTGGCAATAGGCGCAGTTTTTTGAATCGTGTGATTTATATTCTTTTGGTTCTTCATAAGTGGTGATATAGCCTTCGTAATTGCGCAAAATAACCTTATGATCTGAAGAGCTAATCATATAATTGGGTTGTATAGGGATTTTACCACCGCCACCAGGCGCATCTATAATAAATTGAGGCACAGCATAACCAGAAGTATGCCCGCGCAAGCCTTCAATAATTTCTATCCCTTTGGCTACAGGGGTACGGAAATGTCCTGCACCCTCTACCAAATCGCATTGATAAAGATAATAAGGGCGCGTCTTGATACGAACTAATTTTTGCACCAAATCTCGTTGAATATGTGGGCAATCATTAACACCAGCCAATAATACCGATTGGTTGCCCAGCGGAATTCCTGCCTTAGCCAATTTATCGGTCGCCTCATCTAACTCGGCTGTAATCTCATTAGGATGATTAACGTGGATATTAATCCAAAGTGGGTGATACTTCTCCAGCATTGCTGTTAAATCAGCATCCACTCGCATAGGCATAAAAACGGGCACGCGTGAACCGATACGAATAATTTCGATATGCGGAATTTCTCTTAAGGCTTTTAGTATTCTTTCGAGAATTTTCGGGGCAAGCACCAAAGGATCACCGCCAGAGAGCAAAACGTCGCGTATTTGGGGCGTTTTTTTGAGATACTCAATTTGCATCTCGAACTCGTCACGAGAGAAAGTTGCCGAAGGGTCACCAACAATGCGAGAGCGCGTACAATAACGGCAATAAGTGGCGCATTGAGTAGTCACGAGCATTAATGCGCGGTCGGGATAGCGATGCACCAAGCCGGGCACAGGTGAATGCTTATCTTCGGCTAGAGAATCTTCCATCATTGCGGTAAAAGGCACCATCTCGGCAGCGGTAGGAATAACCTGTTTGCGGATGGGGTCGTTCGGGTCGTCTGGGTCAATGAGCGAGATGAAATAAGGCGTAATATCAACACGAAACAGGTCTTGCGTAGAAAGTGCTTCACGCTCACTGTCTGTTATGCGAAGCACTTTTTCGATTTCTTCGAGTGTGTTCAATCTGTGGCTAAGTTGCCATCGCCAACTATTCCATTTTTCATCGGGAATATCGGCGTAAATTGGTGCACGTTGAGATTTGAATTTTTCGGGCATTTTTTCTCCTCAAGGGAAAGGTGATTGGATAAAGGACGGCGGCGCGCGTGCCCTCAACAGGGTTGGCAATTAACGATCATCTTTTTGACGTAAACGCGAGTGCTAAAAAGCCATTCACGCCAAGCATCTGTTTTGGGAATTTAGCACACCAGCCAAAATTCACGGATGCCGCGGTTTTTCATCCAACTCTAAAAAACATGAAGACCACACACATCCACAAGGGTTTCTATGCTTGGATTGTACGAGAAAAGGGATAGAGGGTCAATAAGCGATTTCAAGAAGAAAACCGTCTTATATTTTTCTTAATATGAGTGCAGGATGATTGACGGAGCGTTCTAGCCATGCTATCATCGGCAAGGATTTTCTATTTTTTTTTATTATTATTTGGAGGCTTTATTATGAGTGCTGAATTTATTTTTCGGATTATAGGTATGGTGGTTCTAGGGATTTCTGGTGCTTATTCGGGAATAATTATAACGAGAATGAGCGGGAATACAATAACCACCCCTCTCCTTACATTAACGGGGGCATTAATTGGTCTAGTTCTTACCCCTTACGTTACTACACGTCCCATGCAAAAACTGCGCGCATTATTAGGACGCATTGCCGCAGAAACCCTCTTTGCAGGCTTGGTTGGTTTGGTTTCGGGGCTAATTATTGCGGCACTCTTGGCTTTTCCACTCTCCGCACTACCTGGGATATTTGGTGATACAGCCCCATTTTTGGGCGTTTTGCTTTTCAGTTATTTGGGCGTTGCCGTTTTTATAATGCGTCAGGGAGATATTATGGGGATGCTATCTGCTATTTTTGGGCGTAGCGGTGGGGGAGAAGATGGGGGTAGCGAGGGGAATTGGTCTAAAATGAACCGCACTATCTTACTTGATACCAGCGTCATTATTGACGGACGTATCGCCGATATTGCCACTACTGGTTTTTTGCCCGGCACTTTATTAATACCCCGCTTTGTTTTGAATGAATTGCAATATGTAGCCGATTCCCCAGATGGGTTACGCCGCCAGCGTGGTCGCCGCGGCATGGACGTACTCGCTACTCTTCAAAAAAACCCCAACGTGATGGTACGCATCAGCGATATTGATGCAGAAGGCGTGCGAGAAGTAGATAGTAAATTAGTCGTCCTTGGCAAACAGCTTAAGTGTCCTATTTTGACCAATGATTATAATTTGAATAAAGTTGCCGAGTTACAAGGCGTGACAGTTCTCAACATTAATGAATTAGCCAATGCGGTCAAATCTGTTGTTTTGCCCGGTGAATTAATGCATATTAATATCATTCAAGAAGGCAAAGAGCGTGAGCAGGGTATTGGTTATATGGAAGATGGCACAATGGTTGTGGTTGAAAACGGACGTGAAAAAATTGGCGAATACACTGACGTTTCTGTTACCAAAGTTTTACAGACTGCGGCAGGAAGAATGATTTTTGCTCGTATTATTATAAGAGATCAGGAGTAGATAATGTTGCGCCTTTATAATACTCAAACCCGTAAAAAAGAAGAATTTAAAACCCTCGAAGAAGGCAAAGTCCGCATGTACGTTTGTGGACCCACGGTCTACGACAACGCCCACGTTGGGCATGCCATGTCTGCATTGGTGTTTGACGTAGTGCGTCGCTACCTACAATATAGCGGCTACGAAGTTAAATTCGTGATGAACTTCACCGATGTAGACGACAAAATTATCGAACGCGCCAATGCGCAAGACGTAGACCCTTATGAGCTTGCAGAAGGTTATATCACAGCCTATAAAGATCATCTTGAGGATCTAAACGTCCTTCCTGCAACCGTTAATCCACGCGCCACTGAACCCAAAACGATGCAACAAATCCTGTCCATGATAGAAGGACTCATCGAAAAAGGCTACGCCTACACAGTCGATGGAGATGCTTACTTCCGCGTCCATAAAGACAATGATTACGGCAAGCTCTCAGGCAGAAAGCTAGATGAAATGCAAGCTGGTGCGCGCATCGCAGTTGGCGACATCAAAGAAAATCCCGCCGACTTCGCCTTATGGAAAAACGCCAAAGAAGGTGAACCCGCTTGGGAAACTCCTTGGGGCAATGGTCGCCCGGGCTGGCATATCGAATGTTCCGCCATGTGCCTCCACGAACTCGGTGAAAGCATCGACATTCACGGTGGTGGCAACGACCTCATCTTCCCGCACCATGAAAACGAAATCGCCCAATCCGAATCTTTCACCGGCAAACCCTTCGCCCGTTACTGGATGCACAACGGCATGTTGCAACTCTCTGGCGAAAAAATGTCAAAGTCGATTGGCAATCTTGTCACTATTCAAGAATTTTTGGATGACCACGAAGGTGATGTGATGCGGATGCTCGTCCTCAATGGGAATTATCGTAGCCCCCTCGCATTTACAGATGAAAGTATCTCAGCCGCATCAAATGGACTAAAGCGGCTCAAATCTGGATTTAGGCTTGCCAGCCCTCAATCAGCAGGTGCCGACGTTGAGCAGCTACTCGCCAAAACCGCATCCACGCGTGAAGCCTTCACCACCACCATGGATGACGACTTCAACACCGCTGGCGCACTCGGACATATCTTTGAATTAGTTCGTCTTATCAACTCCTCCCGTGATGCAGGCGCAACCAATGAGCAGCTCAAACCTGCTCAAAACACCCTTCGAGAATTAACCTCTATACTCGGCTTAGAACTCAAAGAAAAAGAAGGCTCTGGCGATGCAGATAAATTTATTGACCTACTCGTAGAAGTACGAAGCGAAGTCCGCACGCAAAAACTTTGGACACTTTCTGATGATATTAGAGATAAACTCAAAGAACTTGGCGTGATGATTGAAGACGGCAAAGATGGCACATCTTGGCGGTGGGAATAAAGAATAACCCGTAGGGGCAGTCTCAGACTCGCCCCTACTTTTTTGGAAGAAATTATGAAAGAATATATTTACGGAAGAAACCCAGTATACGAAGCACTACGCGCCAAAAGGCGGCAGTTTTTTCAGCTATTAATCAATGAAGGCGCAAAAGAAAAAGGGCGGTTAAAAGAGATCATAGATTTAGCAAGAAAACAAAACACAACGATTACCCGCGTTTCTCGAAAACGACTGGATAAAATTGCCCCCAATAATCAAGGACTTGCCCTCGAAGTAAGCGGTTATCCCTACCATAATGTTTTGGATATTGTAGACAAAGCCGATTCGCGCGGCGAAAAACTTTTTGTGCTCATCCTCGATACGCTCCAAGACCCTCAAAACTTCGGCACGCTCTTGCGGACGGCTGAATCTGTGGGCGTGCATGGCGTTATCATCCCATTGGCACGGACGGCGCAAGTGACAGCGGCAGTAGTCAATGCGTCTTCTGGGGCAAGCGAGCATTTATTAATCGCACAGGCGAATCTCGCACAGGCGATTCAGGCACTGAAAGATGCTGGGGCATGGATTATCGGTTTGGAGGGCAGTGAGCAAGCCCAAAGTCCACGCGCGATCCGCTTAGATGGTGGGATTGGGATTGTTGTCGGTTCAGAAGGCAAAGGAATGCGTAGACTAACCCGCGAATCCTGTGATCTATTGATGAAACTTCCAATGGAGGGGCAAATCGAGTCGTTAAATGCGGCGGTGGCAGGATCAGTCGCCCTTTATTTGGCTTATTTGGAACGAGAAAAAACAGTTTAGGAAGACAAAATGGCAAAAGCAAAAATTCAGTTTCCACGTGGTTTTTTGTGGGGGACGGCAACGGCATCGCATCAAGTTGAGGGCAATAATAAAAATAATAATTGGCACGCCTGGGAAGAAGCGGGAAAAACCGCCGATAAATCGGGCTTAGCCTGCGATTGGTGGGGCGGACGCTGGCGCGAAGACTTAGACCGCGCTCTTGAAACGGGGCAAAACGCGCATCGTTTTTCAGTGGAATGGAGCCGAATTCAGCCCGAGAAAAACCGTTGGGATGAGGGGGCATTAAACCGTTATCGTGATATATTGCGTGGTTTGCGTGAGAGAAATATGACCGCAATGGTGACTTTACATCATTTCACAAATCCGCTTTGGCTGGAGAACCCTTCGACAGACTCAGGGGGGGGGTGGGAAAACGATGAAACACCGCAACTTTTTGCCGATTTTGTGCGTAAAACAGTTTCTGCGCTGAAAGAATACACTAATTTGTGGGTGACAATTAACGAGCCAAATGTTTATGTCTATTCTGCTTATGTAGAGGGTGCGTTCCCGCCCGGCAAACAGGATTTGAATATCGCCTTTAAGGTGATGGTTAATTTAGTGCGCGGACATGCCTTAGCATATAAAGCCATTCACGAAATTCAACGCGAGGCGCGGGTAGGGATGGCGCATCATTACCGCGCTATGTCTCCAAAAAACACAAAATCACCTTTAGATCATTGGGTAGTAAAAGCGCAATCTAGTGTTTTCAACGACCTTTTTCCCAACGCGGCGAGAGATGGAAAAGTGAAGTTTTTGTGGAAGAAGGTTGAAATCCCCGAAGCGGCTGATACCCAAGATTTTATGGGTGTAAATTATTACAGCCGAGATCAAGTCGCTTTTAATTTAAAAATGGCGGGCGAGTTATTTGGGAAACATTCTTTTCCCAAAGATGCTGATTTGAGTGAAACGGGCTTTATTGCCAACGAACCAGAGGGCTTGCATGAAGCGATTCGTTGGGCAAATGGTTTTGGTAAAGATATTATCGTCACTGAAAATGGGGTAGAAGATGCCGCCGACGAGATGCGCCCCCGCTATTTAGCAGAACATATTGCGCAACTTTGGCGAGCGGTTAATTTTAGTTGGCGAGTAAAGGGCTATTTCCACTGGTCATTGGTTGATAATTTTGAATGGGAGCGCGGCTGGACACAACGTTTCGGCCTCTGGGAATTAGATATAGAAACCCAAAAACGCAAAAAGCGAAAATCAGCAGAACTATACGAAGAGATTTGTAAAACAAACTCTTTATCTTCTAAAATGGTTGAAAAGTATTGCCCCGAAGCCATGGAAAAGATTTTTCCTGATTAAAACTTTAGAGTCTTTGGAACTTTGAGGCGTTTTCAAAAAAGAATCCATGAAGTCACACGAATTCACACAAAGAGTGAGAAAAAATCTGCAAAATCTGTGAAATCTGTGGATAATTTTATGGCTTACTAGCACTTTACCTTGAAAGCCCAAAGAACCAAACTTTATATCAGATAAGTTAAAAACAAAAAGCGGAAGTCTTGAAGACTTCCGCTTTTTTATTTTTTCTTCTTGGTAATACTCTCCCTACTCCCCTTTCCATTCTGCCGAACGCTTCTCAGAGAATGCCGCCATGCCTTCTTTTTGGTCTTCTGATGCAAAAAGAAAATAAAAAGCACGCCGTTCAAATTCAAGCCCTTCACTAAGCGATAATTCAAAAGATTTATTCACTGCGGCTTTTCCCTGACGCAATGCCAAAGGTGCGCGTTTTGCAACTCGGCTCGCTAGTTTGAGTGCTCTATCAAGATATTCGTCTACAGGATAAACGTGATTTATTAGCCCAAACGCCAGTGCTTCTTGAGCAGATAATGTGCGATTGTTGAGCACCATCTCCATGGCAATGGCTTTCCCCACGGCGCGGGTAAGACGCTGCGTCCCGCCTGCGCCAGGGATTACACCAAGATTAATTTCAGGTTGACCAAACTTGGCTTTTTCTGAGGCAATAATCATATCGCAAGACATCGCCAGTTCGCATCCGCCACCGAGGGCAAATCCTGAAACAGCGGCGATAAGGGGTTTCTTGATTTCGCGGATTTCATCAAAAAGTTCCACAAAACTATCTTTAAACATCTCAACAGCAGACATTTTCGCCATCTGGCTAATATCTGCGCCTGCGGCGAAAACGCGCTCACTGCCAGCAATCACGATTGCGCCAATCTCCTCATCCGCATCAAAAGCAGAGAGAGCGTTAAGTAATTCCGTCATCAATGCGCCATCAAGCGCATTCATCGCTTTGGGGCGATTAAGCGTAATCAAGCCGACTTTTTCACGCTTTTCACTAATAATATTTTTGTAAATCATTTTGCCTCCAAGATAGCCTTAGGTTTTTAGCAGGAATAGGATAAAGTTAGTCATTATCCAGCTAAGGAGAATTATGTGGAATTCACAACTATTTTACTATATGTTCATTTAAGCAAAGATAATTACCTTGCAGGATGTCGTCTTCCTGCAAGATAGATTGTTTCTAGAAAGTGGGGACGAACGTGTATTCAACTTGGTTGCCGAACTATGGGCAATGGATGGGGAAAGTGTTTTTTAGTGCCCGGCAAATTCTTCCCCCAAAAGTCATGTTTTTCTGTATAATATGAGCATCCTTATCGCAAGGAGGGTTTGTATGAAAAAACGGTTAACTTTTTTTATCTTAGCGACAGCATCTTTTTTCTTTATTCAGGGGTGTTTGTCCAGTAATTCATATATCCCAACGCCCACTATCCCTCCCGAAGCGATTCCCATGATGACGGAGATTGTATCTTTGCAAACAAGACGAGCAGAGATAAAAGCAAGGCTTGAACAATTAGCCATAAATGCTACGGTTGCCGCTTATACAGAAATCCTACCTTCACCAACACCATCATCAACCTTTACTCCACTACCTATTTTCTCTATTACGCCAATTCCTCCTTCTTCTACATCTACCCCAGAGGCTCCCCCAAATGAAGAAGAAATAAGAAGGGTACTCGATGAAAGCATAAATAATAGCTTAAGCCTAGCTTTCGGTATCAATCATGGTATTTCTAGCGTTCACTTTGAACCAGAGGGTGAAAGTCTTTACGCTACCATGGTAGTGGAGATGCAATATGATGAAGTCGAAATTTTATATTGCGAATCAAAGCAGGTCTTTGTTGATTTTATTAACTCTTGCCTAGAGAAAAAATTTAAGCTAAAGACTCTGATCCCAGCAAGCACAAAGTTTCTAAGATTAGAAGTTTTTCAATCAAGTGATATACCTCAAGTTATTTTTGATGCCAATTGGGCTGATATTCAAGACTATGTAAGCGGAAAGATAAGTGCAGAGGCATTTAGCGAGAAAGTCCGTATCTTAAATATGTGTTCTCCCTAAAATAGAGCTATGCTAAAGGCAGTACAGGGCACAGGTTTTGACTCTATCAGGAAATAATTATGGACAATGAAACCCCTTTCCATCAACCAGAACCGCAAACAGTTCTTTCGTATGATAAGAGCAATAAGGTCGTTGGCGTACCTGCACATATTATAATGTCCCTTGTTAGCTTGCTCAACCTCGCAATTGCAATGCTAAGTGTTGTTTATGTAGCATATCAAATTCTGGTTGCGAATAATAACGCAATGCGCAAGCATATTTTTATTGTTGCATTCATCATTGGATTAGTTTATATTCTAGGGTGGGTTATTGCATTAGTAGGCATTCGGCGTTATCACAATTCGCTCATCTCCTTCTTCATTAAAATATATTCTTGGATGATTTTGCTTGGAATGGTAAGGTTGTATCTCTTTATTATTGAGAAAATCTATGGGCAGGAATATGGGAGGCTTGAGTTTTTTAGATATACACTGCTAATGTGGATAGCAATAGCTGGTTTAGTAGGCTTTCATTTATTACTAAAGAATCATAATTTGCAATCCTTTTCTTACCTCTTGCTTACGGCGTGTCTTTATCATTTGTATCTAATTGTCTACCATTATATATTTGCCCTCGATGTAGGCTATGCGAGATTCTTTTGGGATATTCTCTTTTTCTTTGGGGTAACAATAATCAGCGTTTTAATGTTGCTTCACGTAGGCTTACTTTCAGTGCCCAGAAGTTTAATCTCTCATTTTTTTGATGAGACTTAAACATAATCTGACAAATTCCAGCACCCAAGATTGGGATACGCGCCCCAAGATTGAGACAAGGGCGTGTCCACAAAATTCAAAAAAGGCACAATGTTTCAGCCACATCTCGCGGTAGGGGGCAAAAAAACGCGCGCGGTTCATCCATCTTTCTTAAAAATCAAGTTATAATCAGGGAGGAAATAAGGAGAGAAAAATGCTTATCATTCTTAGCGATATTCATCTTGGAGACGGCACTTGCGACAAGTCGATTGCCCCCGATGCTTTTTATGTTTTGGCAGAAAGATTAGATGAAATGGCGATGCGCGCTTCATGGCGAAAAGATGGCGGTTATCATCCCATAGATAAGATAGAAATTTTACTTTTGGGGGATATTTTAGACCCGCTTCATTCTACACTTTGGTTAGATACACAGGAAAATACGCCCGAATATACTCGCCCCTGGACAGACCGCGCTAAGCCCGCCTATGCTCAAAAGCTTGCGGAAATCACACGCGCAATTTTAAAAGAAAATGATGAGGTTTTAAGCGTTCTTCGTGAACTGAAGGTAGAAATTCCCCGAAATCTTGATTCACAGCGTAACTGGCAAGAAAATAAAGATTTAGTAAGGGTTGAAACGCATATTCATTATATGATTGGGAATCATGATTGGTATTATGGTATTCCCGGTGAGCTTTTTGATAAGATACGGTCTGAAGTTGTGACAGCTTTGGGGTTATCGCAATCTTCTTCCCCTTTTCCTTATTTACCCAAAGATGACCCTACGCTGGCAGAGATGCTGGCTGAGTATAAAGTTTATGCCCAGCACGGAGATATACTTGATGGTTTTAATTATAATGCGGAAAAAGGGCGTATTCATTCATCTTTGGGCGATGTGCTTACCGTTGAGATTTCGAATCGTTTTCCACTTGAAGTTGCAAAACACCTTCCTGAACTTCCTGAATCTGTAATTGAGAATTTACGAGAAATTAGCCATGTACGCCCGATATTGGCAACTTGGCTGTGGGTGAGCAGTCAGATCAAGCATAATGATTTACCTGATACCACACAGAAGAAAATCAAGAAAATTTGGGACGATATTAGTAGTGATTTTCTCAAACTGGATGTGGTGCGTGAAGCAGATAAAAAATTTAGCTTTGATAATGTGGATAAATTAGAGATTGCCTTAGCGATTTCTAAACGGTTTTCTACGAAAACGATTAATGATTTAGCTTTATGGATCGAAGAGGAGTTTTGGGGTGGAGAAATCTCTTATGCAAAGAAGGCTTTGAAAGAGCCAGCCTTTCTTGATAAAGAAGCTCTTTATATTGTTTATGGGCATACTCATCATTACGAAGTCGTTCCCCTAAACACAAGTGAGAGCGGCTCACGACATGATGACCAACTTTATTTCAACTCAGGCACTTGGCGCACCTATTTTGATCTGACCATATATAAACCACATGAGCAAAAATTTATTCCTTATCAAATGGTTAGCTTTATCACTTTTTATAAGGATGACCAACGCAAGGGGCATCGCTATGAAACATTATCTGGGATTTTTTCTTAAAGCCGTGGGATAAAG
>CAZAWS010000020.1:0-11029 GCA_964488755.1 uncultured Anaerolineaceae bacterium
ATCTGTCTAATCCGTAAAATCCGCGTTCTATTTTGAGCCCCCTGAACGCTTACAGATAAATTTCACTAAGATACCCCGTCCGCTTACGGCAGAGCAGTTCATTACGCAATACGTTTTACAAAACACATTCACTGATGTCTTTTTCTTAATTCATCTTCAATATCACTTAATTGCAACCCTTTTTCACTCAACAAAACCAGCGTATGATAAAAAAGGTCAGCTACTTCTTCAATAATGCGTTGGTCGCCTTGCCCTTTTGCGGCAATAATAACCTCAGTTGCTTCTTCACCAATTTTTTGCAAAATACGATCTTCGCCCTCGGCAAAGAGACTGGCAGTATATGATTGCTCGGTGGGGTTAGCTTTACGATCTTCAATAATCTCAAATAATTTATTTAGCATTTTTACTTCTCTCCAGCTTTCATTATAACCCACCATAAAAAACAGAGTCCACAAAGAAAAACTTTGTGAACTCTGCGCCTTAGTCAATAGATAAAAACCTACGCCTTCTGCGTCACCGTCACCTGTGTGAAAATCTCGTGCGCTTCAAGCTCTTCAAAAAAGGGCTTAGGATCAATCGCCAATTCAGGCGGATAAACACCCGGCTCAACGCGTCCCTCTGCCATCCAGATTGCGGCGAGGGCGGGCACAGTGCCAGTTGGCTTTGCACCTTTTAACGTCATCGTACCGAGTCGATACGTCACCGTTTTGCCATCTTTTACGCCCTTAATCTCGGTCACAATTTCTTTAACCCAATTCGGTGCTTCGGCGGTGGCGGGGGCAAGAAAAGCCTCAATCGGCGGAACAAAATTGCCCATCATCGCAATCATCAAATCGCGCGGCGCAACCTGTGTCCCTTTCACGTCTACGGCTTCTTCGCTATCAAAACCGAACTCTGCCAAAACCTGCACCTTCTCGACAGTTTCTTTCGCCATGCCCCAATAATTGATTTTGAAGAAACATTCCTGAATACCCTTATCCTTAAAGGAAACTGGAATTGTAGCCACCTCAGAGTGCAAAGAAAGGTGCATCGGCAACATACCGAGCGGCTCAACGAACCAATAATCTTCAAATCCGGTCAGGGCTTCTTTTGCCACGAACTCACCATTTTCAAAAACCATCGGCGCAAGCGACATTTCCTCAAGGATAGTCGGCACAGCATAAGTAAAGCTCAAATCATCGGGACTTGGCGGCTTGATGCCATCGAAAATACGCACATATTCAATAGAATCGAGTCTATCAGCCGCATAGCGAGATTGGATATTCGGCATCCCCGGCGCAGACCCCATCCCCAAAACTGCGCTCAACCCTTTTGATGCAAAACGCTCGCTAAGTTCTAATTGCTTGCGTGTCACATGAAAAAGCCCGCCCATATCGGTATAATGCACACCCGCATCAAGACAGGCTTCCATAATCGCCAAATTTGTATAATAAACAGTTGCGTTCAAACAAGCATCCGCGCCCTTAAGCGTGTCAACGAGTTTCTCATGCTCATTCACGTCCACATGCTTAATGCTGATTTTTGGACTATCAATATAATCCGCCACAACTTGGGCTTGCTCTAGGTTGAAATCGCCAATCACAATCTCATCCACACGAGCTTCTCTAACCAGAGCCTGAACTGCAATACAGCCCATCTTCCCTGCTCCGCCTAAAACAACGATACGCATCTCACTTACTCCTTATTTTTTTATCGTAACGCAAGATTCATCTTGCATTTTTTTCTGGATGACGGTTCAACTTGCTACCGTTAAAACAACTTCTCTGCCATCTTCAACTTAATTTCGTTTAACGCGCTTGGTTGGACGCGTGTTTTTGGCTTGGGTGCTGTTTAAATAGCGTAACACGCGGCGTAAACATTTTCTCGTAAAGCGTATTGCGTATTTCGTAAAAATATTACGCAATACGTTTTACGCATTACGCACTTACCCAATCCCCAACGCTTTCAACTTCTCATCTGTAGGATTTCCACTCTCCGCATCCCAGCCAGCCATCTCGAAATACATATCTTTCGCTTTCTCAATCTCTTCTTCTGTTAATCTAACGCCATCCGTGGGACCACCTTCTAAGGCTTTAAAGAATTTCTTCGAGAGTTTGTCATCGTCACGCGTAAAGCCGACTTTAGCGTTAAAAAGACGCATCATATTCAAACGCCGTTCGCCAACTTCGAGAAGTTCGTCTATGGTTATATCCCAACCCGTAATCAGTTTCACCGCGTCCACAAGTTGACTTGCGCTATACAGATGCCACGAAGGACCAAAAACAAATTGGCAAATCGTCACAGAATCCATTGCAGAATAAAGATGTTGAGTCGTGAGCGCAAAACGCACTTTTTCTTCATTTAAATTTGTTGGCGGTTGCGGGTTATTTAATCCAATTTCTGCCATCCGTTCGGGATACCACTCATAAGAGGGATCATGTTCACTCGCCTGATGGTCTGCGCCGTAAGGGTTGACCGCGTAGATTAATCCCAGCGAGCGTTTGACATGAGGCATGTGTGCGGGGGCTTCTTGATTTTTAGCAGTGACGAGATATTCGTCTGTGCCACGCCCGATGATTTCGGCGGCTTTCGCAGAACCTTGCGCCAAAATATCGCCAAAGCCTTCACGATGGGCAATTTTCTCAACCATGGCGATCATTGCCTCGGCGTTGCCGAACTTCAGGTCGATGCCATTTGTATCCTCAGCAAGTATCAGGTCGCGTTCGTAGCAGTCCATCGCCCACGCAATTGTTGCCCCGCAGGAGATGGTATCCATCCCATAAAGATTGCAAAGCTGATTGGCGTAGGCGACTGCTTCGAGGTCGTCTATCCCGCAGTAGGCGCCAAAAGTGGAGAGGGTCTCGTATTCGGGTCCGCCAAAACGGGAATCGACCTTTTCAGTTTCGACCACGCGTTTACAGCGCACGGTGCAGGCGTAGCAGGTATCGCGTTCTTTGAGAATGGTTTCTGCCATTTTTTCGCCAGAAATCGCTTCCCAGTTTTCAAAAACGCCGCTGCTCCAGTTGCGGGTTGGGAGACCGCCGCCTTCATTTTGTGGACCCAAAACTTCGGCGGTGCCATAAGTGCCCATCCCAAAAATATCGGAATCGGGGAAGTTTTTTGTGCCCCATTTGGCGTGTTCAAGTAATCCTTTTTTGTCAGCCAGTTCGGGGCGCATTTTGCCGCGCACCGCCACCGCTTTGAGATTTTTACTGCCCATCACCGCCCCCATCCCCGTCCGTCCATTGGCACGATTTGCGTTGCTGATTAGGGCAGAGAAATGAACGCCATTCTCGCCCGCGATGCCCGTTTGCAAAATTTGGATTTTGGCATCATCGAGTTCTTCTTTGATTAAATCTTCAACTTCGCCCGTGTTTTTGCCCCAAAGATGTTCGGCGGAGCGTAATTCGGCTTTGCCATCTTTAATCCACAGATAAGAGGGTTTCTCCGCTTTGCCGTGCAAAACAATCGCATCGTAACCAGAAAATTTCAACTCTGCGGGGAAAAATCCGCCCGACTGCGAATCGCCAATTGCGCCCGTCAGCGGGGATTTGGCAACTGCCGCGAGACGGCTTTGCCCAGAAATAGGCGCGCCAGTAATCACACCAGCGGCTAAAGTAAGCGTATTTTCAGGGGCAAGCGGCTCGGTCTCAGGGGGCGTATTTTTGAGCAGATAATACGCGCCAAACGCGCTCCCACCCATATATTTTCTGTAAAAAGATTCAAGCGGCTCTTCAATTTCAAACCGCATTTCTGTTAAATGGACGTGCAGGATTTTGCCGTGATAACCGTAGGACATGATGACCTCCGTTTAAAGGTTTGAAGGTTGGAATGTTAAAAAGTTAAAAACCTTCCAACCTTCCAACCTTTCAATTTTTTAACTCTTTACCGTTTTTACAGAATCATTAAAGATATTCAAAGTCTCAGCCACATCTGCTTCGCTCAGGGCTTCGCAGATGAACCAGGGTTCGCGCCCATCAGAATCAGGTTGTACGCCGCGTTTGATGAGTTCCATGCCGATTTCTTCGTATAGATCCATATCTGACTTAAGGTAATCACGGAAAGTGCGTGGTTTTTCGTTGCCACCAAGCAATAAGCCAAACATCGAGGGGACACCTGTCACAACGTGCGGGATACCATGTTCGGTCAAAATTTCATCCAATCCTTCCATCAGCGCAGTGCCGCGTTTGTTGATGGTTTCAATCACAGGTGTGGTTTCGAGTAATTCTAGAACCGCATCTGCCGCAGCGACACCAGCGATATTGCCAGAATATGTGCCGCCGTGTGCCATGCCAGAGGGATTGACCGTCATCATAAATTCTTCTTTCCCTGCAATCGCGGCAATGGGAAATCCGTTGCCGAGCGATTTCGCATAAGTGACCAAATCGGCTTTGATATTATAAAATTCTTGTGCCCCGCCATTGGCTACGCGGAAACCTGTTTTGACTTCGTCCATAATCATCGTGATGCCATATTCATCGCATAAACGGCGAATGGTAGGCAAGAATTCGGGATCAGGCTCAATGCCTGCCGCGTTGCCCATCATCGGTTCAAAGACGATTGCGGCAATATCGCCCCAATGCGCTTTAACGGTATTCTCAAGCATTTCCATATCGTTGAAGGGCAAAGAAATCACATACTCTGCAATGCCTTTAGGGATACCAGAAGTGTTTGGCGCGGCAATCGGAGCTTTAACAGATCCCATCATTTGGGCGTTCGATGAAGCTGTGCTGAACATGAAATAATCAATTTGTCCGTGATAATGACCTTCAAATTTGATAAATTTTTCACGGTTTGTATGTGCGCGTGCAATTCTCAAGGCATGAAAAACGGCTTCTGTGCCTGTATTGGTGAGACGAACTTTATCAACGCCCGTCATGCGAGTAATTCTTTCCGCAACCTTCACTTCGAGAGGCGTTGTCCACGCGAAAAGTGTGCCTTCGTCAATCGCTTCTTTGACACGTTGATTCACAAAAGGATGCGCGTGTCCCAAAATGATAGGACCAAAAGCCAAGCGATAATCGATATAACGCTTATCGTCCATATCCCAAATATAAGTCCCATCGCCTTTTTTGATAACAAGTGTGTCATCATCACCCCAATAGCGGAAGTTTGAATTCACGCCATGAGGCATGACCTTTTTAGCACGTTGAAAAAGCTCTTGTGTTTTTTTACCTTGCATACTCATTTTTTTACTCCTATTTTATTGTGATAGCGGCGGTTGAGTAGGCGATGCTCTTGCCGTGTCGAAACCAGAGCGGATTTACGAAAAAATGTTGTTTAGCTCTGTTCCACTTTGGTTTCGATACGAATGACGGTACTATCGTCATTCTACTCAACCGCCGCTCTTGTATAGTTATTCAATTCATGGCGCAACGCATCTTCTCAGATGCAATGCACCTCTAAGATTAAGAAATCCAATCTCTAAACCTATAAAGATACGCCGCAAAGGGCAAAAACCATGCCTTATCACGGTAGAAAAAATAATTCTGGTGCGAAATTTCCATAAAAGGGCTGCTGGTCTTCTCGCCGGTCAAAACTTGGGCAATTTCACGCCCCAAATACAACGCGGTGTGTAACCCATGCCCACCAAAACCAACCGCAAAATGGATGCCATCATCCAGCCTGCCGATATTGGGCATCATGTTAAAGGTCAGCCCCAGTTGCCCCGTCCAGGTGTGGGTCGTTGGCACATCGGCTAATTGCGGGAAAGCACGAATCATGCCAGCACGAAGCGTCTCGGCAGATTTAGCGAGATCAAGTGTCGTGCTGAGATTATTGCGTCCACCCCAGAGCAAGCGTCCATCAGGGGTGAGCCGAAAATAGTTGAGGAACCATTTAGAGTCCCAAAAAACACGTCCGCTTGGGCTAATCTCCCGCTGAATTTCATCCGATAAAACTTCGGTAACAATGCTATAACTGCCAACGGGAAAAGTTTTACGATTGAGGGCAGGCGAGAGTTTATCGGTATATCCATTGGTCGCTATAATGATTTCTTTTGCTTGGATGATGCCGCGCTCGGTGCGGATTTCGTACCCCACGGCATTTTTCTGAATTTGAGAGACTCCTGCCCCCTCACAAAGGATCGCTCCGTGACCTGAGCTTGCTTTGGCGACCCCGTACACCAGTTTGGCTGGATGCAAGCCTACGCCATGATGGTCGAGTAGCCCACCAAAATAGGCTTGGCTGCCAATTTCTTTAGACATTTCAGCGGGCGAAATGAGTTGCAAATCGTGACCGAGATTTTTTTTATGCCAAGCAATTTTCTTTTTGAAGCCTTCAAAATGAGAGGGTTTATAGGCTACGCAAATATCGCCTTTTTGCTGAAAATCACAATCTATGCCCTCTTCTTCGACCAATTCCTTTACTGTATCAAGTGCCTCAAGGGAGGCTTGCCAAAATTTGCGCCCGTATTCTTCGCCGTAATCTTTGAATATGGCGGGCGTGCCTTTTTTGAGACCACAGCCAGTGATGCCGCCATTGCGGGAGGAGGCTCCCCAGCCAATATGCTCGCGCTCCAGCACCACAACATTTGTGCCACTTTTAGCGAGAGTGAGTGCCGCGCTAAGTCCCGTATAACCACCGCCAATTACGGCAACATCGGCGCGTGAGGGCAATTCGTCTGCGACTGGAAGGTCGGTAGGACGAGGATAATCATCGTTCCAAAATGGTATGGTATTCATGGGGGATTTCTCGTATTGCGTATTGCGTAATGCGTATTGAAGAATAATTACGAAATACGCATTACGCAATATGAGAGCAAAGCGCAGAAGTTTTCACTTCTTCGCACTAAAAATCTAAAAAATCAAAAGTAGACACTCGGTTTTTCCTTTTCAGATACGCTATTTTTCTAGCGATAAAAAACCGAGTGTCTTTGAATAAAAATTATTGAGCGGCTTTCACTTCGTCCCACATGCGCTGATAAAGAGCTTCAGATTCACCTACGGGATGGATGTACTGTAGTTTTTCGAGGACATCAGCAGGTGGGTAAACAGTGGGATCGTTGAGGAACTCTTCATCTAAAAGTTCTTCCGCGGCGGTATTGGGGGACGCATACCAGTTATATTCGGAAATCATTGCACCAATTTCTGCTTCAAAGATGAAATCAAGGAACATTTCTGCGGCTAATTGTTCTTCGGGGGTCACTGAGTTGGGAATACAAAGTGCATCAACCCAAACGACACCACCTTCTTGCGGGATTGTGTAGGCAACATTTTCATTCTCTTCTTGTGCCATGAGGAAATCGCCACTCCAGCCGTGTGCTATAAGATTTTCGCCAGAGGCAATTAGGTCTTCAAAATTATCGCTGTCATAACCAGATAAACCTGCTTTTGCCTGAATGAGCAATTCTTTGGCTTCTTCAAGTTGAGCTTCGTCTGTGGTATTGATGTCGTAGCCGAGATAAACAAGGGCTGTAGCAAAGGCTTCGCGTACGTCATCAAGCATGGTGGCACGACCATAAGTAGCAGAGCCTTCTTCTGGTTCAAAGAGAATTGCCCAACTGGTGGGTGTTTCAACTTCTCCATCGAGGTAGCCAAGCCCAGTTGAACCCCATTGATAAGGAAGACAATAAACATTGCCGGGGTCGTAAGGGGCTTTAGTGAATTGTTCACTTACATTGCTGATGTTCGGGATGTTGGCATGGTCAAGTTCTGCTAACATGCCTTCTTCAATCATAATGCTAACGGTGTAATCTGATGGAACTATGACAGAATAACCAGACGCGCCACCTTGTAATTTAGCGAGCATTTCTTCGTTGCTAGAGAAAGTGTCTTCAATAACTTTGATCCCTGTCTTTTCTTCAAAGAGGGCATAGACTTCTGGATCCATATATTCTGACCAGTTATAGAAAACGATCTCTTTAGCAGGTTCTATCTCGCTAGCAGGCGCATCAACAGATGAGGCTTCTTCTACAGGGGCAGTGCCACCACATGCGCTCAAAACCAAACTGAATATAATCAACAAAGCAAATACAAGGAATAAACCTTTTTTCGTCATTTCTTTCTCCTTTGACTAGATATTTTTTAACTTTTTCAGAGGCTCTGAAAAAGGGGTACAAAAATTATTGCGTAGTGCGTATTGCGTAAATGCCTTCCTACTTAATTAGAACCGCTCCCCTTTTCAGGGAAGACTTACGCAATACGCATTACGAAACACGCACTTTAAAACATATCCACACCGTCTTCATCACCATCCCCCCTTCGTTGTAAGAGGAGAGAAACGACAACGAGCGAAAGGGATACGCCGAGCATGAGGGTTGAGACCGCGTTGATTTTCGGGGTCACACCTTTTTTAATCATACTAAAAACTCGCACAGGCAAGGTGTTGAATCCCGCGCCACTGGTGAAAAATGTGATTACAAAATCATCTAGCGAGAGCGTGAAAGCCAGCAATGCACCACCAAGAATACCGGGCATCATTTGCGGAAGTGTGACGTGTCTAAAAGTTTGCCACGCATTTGCGTAAAGGTCTTCGGCGGCTTCTTCAAGCCTGCGATCCATTTGAGATAAACGTGCTCGCACAACTACAGCAACAAAAGCTATATTAAAAGCAACGTGCCCAATAATCACCGAATAGGGAACAGAAAGCGTTACGCCAAAAATGGTGAGCTTCCACACATCAAAACCGATGCCGCTAAAGTTGAAGAAAAGCAGCAACATAATTGCCATCGCGATATCAGGGATAACAATGGGAAGATAAAGAACAGAATCCATCGTTAGCTTGCCACGAAATGAATAGCGTTCTAAAGACATTGCCGCTAAAGTCCCGAAAATGACAGCAATTATGGTCGAAACTATCGCTACAAAAAGACTGTTCCACAAAGAGAGAATGATGCGAGAATCTTGAAACATCTCTGCATACCAGCGGGTGGTAAAACCCGCCCATTGGGCGGTAGAGCGAGAATCATTGAAAGAAAAAACGACCAAAATAATAATAGGAATGTAAAGAAATAAATAGCCTAAAGCCGCAACAACTGTTAGCCAATGGGCACTTATTTTATAGCGCAAACTGGCGAGGAAACCCGTATTTTCAAATGATTTTGAACTCATAAGGTTTTCCTATCTTCGTCACTACTAGAGCGGAAATAGATAAGGGTGGCAATCAACATAACGACCATCATCAACATCGCTAACGCAGAACCGAAGGGCCAATCATGTGCCGCGAGAAACTGATTACTAATAATATTGCCAATCATTAAAGTCTTCCCCCCGCCCAAAATAGCGGGCGTAACAAATGCCCCCAACGAGGGAATAAATACGAGCATAGACCCAGCAATAACACCAGGAAGCGATAGCGGGAAAATAATTCGGCGGAAAACTTTGGGTCCGGGAGCATATAAATCCCCTGCCGCTTCCACAAAACTATAGTCAAGTCGGGATAACGCGGCGTAAATGGGCAAAATCATGTCGGGCAACCATCCGTAGACTAACCCCAGCACAATCGCAAAGGTATTTCCATATAAAGAAAGCGGCTCATCAATAATGCCCCAGTTCATCAGTGTTGTATTAATTAGCCCCGTATTGGTTCGCAAAAGCGTCAACCACGCATAGGTGCGGATGAGGAAATTTGTCCAAAAAGGAATCATCAAGGCTAATAAAAGTACACCGCGTTTTTTCTCTGGACGAGTAGCAATATAATAGGCAATCGGGTAGCCAATAATCGCCGCTATTATGGTCGTCAGCAAAGCTATCCAAGCTGAGCGCAAAAAAGTGCCTAAATATAATGAATCAAAAACACGCTGAAAATTCTCAAGGGTAAAAACCCACTCTACACCGCCATAAGTGCCACGCTCCAAAAAACTATAAACCAACACAATTGCCAAAGGTGCAAGAAAAAAGACAAAAAGCCAGCCACCCGCGGGGAGCAAAAGCAACCAAGCCTGTAAAGAGGGATGTTTTCGTAAAAATCGTTGCATATTACCTCTTCAAAATACGGGCGTTTTCGCTATCCCAAAACAAATTTGCTCTCACCCCTTTTTTGAGGTGCGTTCCGCCCCGCATCATATTTTGTTGGCGGACTTGGATAGTGGTCTCTTCTGTCAAGCGCACAAGATAGCGCGTATCTGTGCCTATATAAATCACCTGTTCGATAATGCCACTAATCTTGGATAAGTTATCAAACTCTGGGGATGTATCAGCAGGGTACAAATTGATTTTCTCGGGACGAACGGATAGTACACTTGCTTCCCCTATGGACACATTCTCCTCAACCCAACCAGCCGCGAGAGTCTGTCCACTGCTAACCTCTATCCCAAAGCCAGATCCCATTTTTCGCACTGTGCCCGGAATAAAGTTTGTCTCACCGATAAAATCAGCCACAAAATGATTAGCAGGGCGTTCGTATATTTCTTCAGGGTCTCCTATTTGTAAAATTTTTCCTTCGTGCATCACCGCGATTCGGTCAGACATGGTGATCGCTTCTTCTTGGTCATGTGTTACGTAAACAAAGGTAATCCCAACACGTTCTTGGATTTCTTTTAACTCAAGTTGCATTTCTTTGCGTAGTTTTAAATCCAATGCGCCCAAAGGCTCATCGAGCAATAAAACTTGGGGATGATTAATGAGCGCACGCGCTAATGCAATTCGCTGTCGTTGCCCACCAGAAAGTTGCTTGGGCTTACGTTTTCCCATATTAGGGAGTTGAACTAGCTCAAGCATTTCTGCCACACGCTCTTCTATCTCTGGTTTAGGGACTTTTTTCATTTCCAGACCAAAAGCAACATTTTCTGCAACCGTCATGTGCGGAAAGAGAGCATAACTCTGAAAAACAGTATTTACTGGGCGTTGATAAGGTGGCTTAAATCCCTGCCGCTCCCCCATAATGGAAATCTCTCCATCGCTTGGCAACTCAAATCCACCAATCATGCGAAGTGTAGTCGTTTTACCACATCCACTGGGACCAAGCAAAGAGAAAAATTCTCCATCCTGAATTTTAACGCTAACGTTATCAACAGCAACCACATCCCCAAATGTTTTGGTCACATTATTGATTTCAACAGCAATTTGATTGTTTCCTGTCAAATTTTTACTCCTTTGATGGTCAGTAGACC
>CAZAWS010000020.1:11129-12841 GCA_964488755.1 uncultured Anaerolineaceae bacterium
GTAGACCAGTAGATTAGTAGAGCAGTGAATCAGGAAAAACTATTCACCGCTCCCTGATTTACAGATTCCTAGTTTACTGATTCCGGACACCTAAAACTGCCTCGACCACTCTTTAGGCCAACGCTCAATGACTACTTTGGTTTGGGTATAAAACTCCATTGAATGTCTGCCTTGCGCATGTAATGTGCCGAAGAAGCTATCTTTCCATCCGCTAAAGGGGAAAAATGCCATTGGGGCGGCTACGCCGATATTGATTCCTACATTCCCAGCCTGCACTTCGTAGCGGAACTGTCGCGCCGATGCCCCACTGCTGGTGAAAAGACAAGACATATTGCCATAATTGGATGTGTTGACCATGCCAATTGCCTCATCTAAGCTGTCTGCGTACATTAGCCCTAAAACGGGACCAAAAATTTCGGTTTTGAAAATTGTTCCGGTTGGGGAGACGTTGTCAAGAATAGTGGGGCGCATGAAGTTGCCTTGGCGGTATTCGTCTACTGACGCACCACGCCCATCCACGAGCAAGCCTGCCCCTTCGTCCACGCCTGTCGCGATTAATCCCTCAATGCGGGCTTTGCTTTCGGCGGTGATAACAGGTCCCATATCTACGCTCTCATCCAGTCCATATCCAACTTTCATAGATTGGATTTTATCGGCGAGCATCGGAGAAAAGTTTTTCTTCAAATCATCACCAACTAAAATCAGCATCGCATTGGCGAGACAACGCTGACCGGCATTGCCGAAGGCACTATCGAGCACGATTTTGGCAGTCATTTCGAGATCGGCATCGGGCATAACGATGGTGGAATTCTTCGCGCCACCCTGGGCTTGCACCCGTTTCCCGTTGGCTGTGCCGCGGGAGTAAACGTGTTTTGCAACAGCCGTTGAGCCAACGAAACTGACCGCTTTCACATCGGGATGGTCGAGAAGCGCGTTGACGGCATCCGCACCGCCGTTGACGAGATTGACAACGCCTTTGGGGAAACCCGCTGCTTCAATAATATCCATGATTTTGTTCATGGTCATCGGCGTTCGCTCGGAGGGTTTGATAACAACGGTATTGCCCGCGGCAACTGCGTGAGGCAAGAACCAGAAGGGAATCATGCTAGGGAAATTGAAGGGTGAGATAATTGTGACCACGCCAACGGGCTGACGAATCATAAACTCATCAATACCATGAGCAATATCTTCATTTATATTGCCCTGAATGAGCATGGGCATGCCACAAGAAACTTCAACATTTTCGATGGCACGTTTCATTTCGCCCATCGACTCTTTGAAGGTTTTGCCGTTTTCTATAGTGATTAGGCGAGCTAACTCTTCAGCGTGTTTATCTAGGAGAGCTTTGAGTTTGAAGAGGGGCTGAATACGATCTTCAATCGGTGTGCGCCGCCAAGCGGTGAAGGCTTGCGCCGCGGCTTGAACGGCTTGGTCTACATCTGTTGCTTGGGAGAAGGGGACATTGCCAAGAATTTCTGCGGTGGCAGGGTTGACCACATCCATATATTCAGATGCTGTCGATTTTTGCCAAGTTCCGTTGATATAGTTGAGCATTTTTTTAGAATTAGACATTAGTTCCTCGAGAAAGTTATTTTTTATCCCTTGTAGTAACTGCTTTAGCAGTTGTCTTTTTATAAGCGTTCAGCCATATTAAAATTATGCCTTAAGCTTTCAACGCAAATGTCGCTACGCTATACGCGAATGACGAATGA
>CAZAWS010000021.1:0-12822 GCA_964488755.1 uncultured Anaerolineaceae bacterium
TATCCTGTTTATCTGCGTTTATCCGTGGCTAATTCTAGATGTACGGTAGAGAATTAATACACATCAAAAGGCAAGGCTATTTCCCCTTCGGCAACCAATAGACAGAGACTGCCCCCAAGCCCGTAAAAACTGCGGAGATGATAAAAAGGGTCGGATAAGAAATCACCTTGAGCAATGCACCAGCCACCAAAGGCAAAAAGGCAATCGGCAAAGAGAGCAGAGCATTAATTCCGGCGTAGGTGCCGCGTTGGGCTTTGGGAGCAAGTTCGAGGAGCATGGTCTGAAATCCTACACGGCGACCGTTGAAGGTTGAGCCAGCCAAAAAGAAAACGGGAATTAGAGCTTTCCAGCCCCAGGGACTGACCAATATAGCTAATACGGGAGTAATCGCGGCGACTAAGGCACAGACGAAAAGCATCGTACGACTGTCGCGACGATCTACAAGGCGCGCCCAGAGAAGATTGGAAACAACCCCGCCGCCAACTTGAGCGATTAGATACCATCCCGTTGCCGCGGCGAGGGGCGCACCCAAATCCGCTTTGGCGTAGACAACGTAAAAGGGTAATGCCATGAGGGAAAAACCTGTCAGCAGTTCGGTGATGACCAGCGGTTTCAAGTGCAGGGACGCGCGCGATACATCTCTCCAGTAGGCAGACCACGCTTGGGGGTGCAGATTCTCCACTTCCGAATCTGGCTCGCGGATGACCCAAAATCCCAGAGAAGCGAGAGCCAATAACGCGGCGGCTAATCCGAAAAGAAGCGCATAATTATCGGGATAATTGACGTTGGCAAGGATACGTTGAGCAA
Organism: uncultured Anaerolineaceae bacterium; assembly: GCA_964488755.1. Taxonomy (GTDB): domain Bacteria; phylum Chloroflexota; class Anaerolineae; order Anaerolineales; family Villigracilaceae; genus Desulfolinea. The sequence goes on from CAZAWS010000021.1 coordinate 808, forward strand.
GTATCGCCGCCCCGACTGAAAGCGGTCCCGCCAACGCGCCGCGCCAGCCAAAAAAGGCACCCCGCCGGTGCAGAGGGATAACTTTGCCAATAATATCGGTAAAGGGAACATTGCCCAACCCGCCGCCCGCATAAAAAACCGTTAGCAAAACAAGCAGCGACCATGCGATGAGGCTTGGATGATCTGCGCCAATGGCATGAATCATCCACGCCAACACCCCCCAACTGGCTACGCGCAAGTAAATTGCGAGCATCAGATAGGGCATTTTTCGCTTTTTAGGCTCAAGCCAACGTGCCACAAAAATTTGCGGAAGCGTGCCAGCAACCGTGAGAACCGTAGAAAGACCGCCGACCCAAATTGTGGAGCCTGTTAACTGAACAATTAATGCCGAAATAACGGTTGTAGGGCGAACAAGGGAGTTGCCAATCGCGAGAACGCCACCATGCCAGATGCCGCCCGCGAAATTACGTTTATCGTTTGAATTCATTGATGCTCCAGTATAAAAAGATTGGCGTATTGTACGACTACAATCACGAAGTAACAAGTTGACGAGTGGTACAATTATTTTGATTTTAATAACAAAAACTAAGGGAAAAATATGTCTCAAACCCCCATCTACACCATCGGCTATGGCGCGCGAGAAATTGATGATTTTTTACGCATTTTAAAAAAGAATGACATCCACTATCTGCTGGATGTGCGTAGTCAGCCTTACGCCAGTTATAAGCCCGAATTCTCCCAAAATCCCTTGAAAGAATTCCTAGGCAAAAACGGTATTCGCTATCTTTTTATGGGCGATGCTTTAGGCGAAAAACCTGACGGGCAAGAAAATGCAAACTACGAAAAAATTGCTCAAAAATCTTCTTATCAAAATGGCATTAAACGTCTCCACAAAGCCAGTTCTCAAGGAAACCGTGTTGCGCTAATGTGCAGTGAAGAAAAACCTGAAAATTGTCATCGCACGCACTTGATTGGAAAGACGCTCACTGAAGACGGAATCGAAGTTTTGCATATTGACGAAAACAACGCGCTCCTTTCGCAAGAAGATGTTTTATTGCGCTTGCCCCCCTCTGTCCTGCGGACATCTCCCCCCGGTGGGGGGAGAAACACCCCAGCAGAGGATATTGATCCATTTGCGCTCCCCCCCCATCCTAACCTTCCCCCAGAAACGGGGGAAGGAGAAGCCCCTCTCCCATTTTGGGAGAGGGACGACTTGAGCGTAGCGAAAGTCAGGGTGAGGGGAGAAACGCCAGAAATAAATCTCCCACAAATTAAAAACATCCTCCAAGAAAAATTCGGCTACCCAGAATTCCGCGCCTTGCAAGAAGAAATCATTCAGAATGTACTCAAAAAACAAGATTCTCTCGCCGTGATGCCAACGGGAAGCGGAAAATCACTCTGCTACCAACTCCCGGCAATCATTTTTGAAGGGCTAACGGTAGTCGTCTCACCGCTGATTTCTCTCATGGAAGACCAAGTTTTAGAATTGCGTGAATGGGGAATCCCCGCGCTTTACCTCAACAGCACCCTCACTCGTGCCGAATATGCAAATTCTGTCCAGAAAATACGTGCAGGGGAAATCAAGCTCCTCTACGGCGCACCTGAAACTCTTTTGCGCCCCGAAATAATATCGCTTTTGGAGCAAAATCGCGTAGAAGCCATCGTCATTGACGAAGCGCATTGTATTTCAGAATGGGGGCACGATTTTCGCCCCGAATATCGACAATTGAACACCTTGCGCCACCGCTTACCTCAAGCCACCACCCTCGCCCTCACCGCCACAGCTACGAAACGCGTCCGAGAAGATATTAAGAAAACGCTCCAAATCACCAACGCAAATGAGTTTATCGGCAGTTTTGACCGTCCAAATCTCAATTTAAGCGTCTCCGATAAAGTTGCAGGCGTAGCGCAAACCCGTGATTTTCTCAATCAGCATAAAAAACAGGCGGGCATTATTTATTGCAACACCCGCGATAATGTTGATAATCTCACCGACCAACTCCAGCGCGAGGGCTTCCCCGTTTTGCCCTATCACGCTGGCATGGATTCCCAAACTCGGCGCGCCCATCAACGCCGTTTTCGCTACGAAGACAATCTCATTATCATCGCCACGGTCGCGTTTGGGATGGGCATCAACAAATCCAATGTTCGTTTTATCCTCCACTACGACCTTCCCAAAAATGTCGAGAGCTATTATCAGCAAATCGGGCGGGCGGGGCGAGATGGTCTCAGTGCCGATTGCCTGCTCCTTTTTTCCTACAGCGATGTGCGCACAATTCGCTATTTTATTTCGCAAAATGCGCCCGAACTTAGAGCTGGTGCCGAGATGCGCCTCGATGCTTTGCTCGCATTTGTGGATGCCCTAAACTGTCGCCGACTTCCTCTTTTGGATTATTTTGGCGAGAAATATCAAGGTGAAAATTGTAAAGCCTGCGATAATTGTTTGGATGAAGTGCAAACGGAACGCGCGGGAAGTAAAGCGGATACCGTTAAAGAAAATCTAACTGCCCCCGCGCTTTTGTTCGTTAAAACAGCCCTCGAAACCAAGCAGATTTTCGGCTCTGCGCATCTGATTGACGTGTTGCGTGGTTCTCGCGCCAAAAAGATTATTAAGTTTGGGCACGAGAAAATATCCACTTACGGAAAAGGCAAAGAATATACTAAAGAGTATTGGAATCATATCGCCATCCAATTTGTGCGCTTGGGATTATTAAAACGCACCAAGCCACACGGCTCATTAGTCATTACAGATGCAGGGCAAGAGGTATTAGAAGGCAAGGAAGTTTTTGGCAAAGTAGCTGGCACTTTCGCTAAAACTGCTGCGCAAGCAAAAGTCGAATATGATAACGCACTCTTCGAGAAATTACGCGTTCTGCGCGGTGAATTAGCCAGCCAGAAAAATGTCCCGCCCTATGTTATTTTTCAGGATCGTACACTGGTGGAGATGGCGAGCTACTTTCCGCATACCGAAGCAGATTTACGTCAGATTTATGGCGTGGGTGGGAGAAAAGTGACGGAATACGGGAAGCACTTTTTACCGGCAATCCAAGCCTATTGCCAGGAAAATGATATTAAGTCACGTCCCAAGCAAAAACCACGCGCGCGCAAGCGTCTCTCATCTAAAACAGGAAGACAACGCAGCGAATATGTTTGGGAACAATTCCAAGCGGGGAAGAGCATCGACCAAATTGCTGAAGATATGGGCTTTAAACCCAGCACTATTTTGGGACACCTTCAAAAATCTCTATCCGATGGACGCGAAATCAAAGCCGAATATCTAAAAAGAATGAGCAAGATATCTGCTAAAGATGGTCAGCGCGTGATTGCGGCTTTTGAAGAACATGGCGATGGATTTTTAAGCACCATTTTTAACGCGCTAAACGAAGAAATTTCTTATGATGAAATCAAGTTATGGAAAATGATTATGGAAGTGGAAAGTAACAAGAAATAAAAAATCTTATCCACAGATGAACACTGATGAACGAGATGAGATGGATGAAAAACGTTTTTTTATAAAAAGGAATGGAACATGGAAAAATCTTCAAAATATCAAGACGTAAATGAGATTACGCGGAAAATTATTGGTTGCGCTTATGAAGTTAGCAATACGCTTGGCATTGGTTTTGTAGAAAAAGTGTACGAAAATGCGTTGGCTCATTTAGTGCGTAAATCTGGATTATCAGTTGCACAACAGCATCCAATTAAAGTCTTATTTGATGGCATTATTGTCGGCGATTTTTACGCTGATCTATTGGTAGAAAATCGTGTTCTTGTGGAGCTAAAAGCTGTCTCCAGATTAGTAGACCCACACACAGCTCAATCCTTGAACTATTTGAGAGCCAGCGAAATGGAGATTTGTTTGCTCATAAACTTTGGTAAATCAAAGATTGAGATAAAGCGTATGCGCCCTTCCACTTATTGGAAAACATCAAAATCCTAATTTTTTCTTTATCAACCCCATCCCATTCATCTGCGTTTGTCTGTGGTAAAGAATAACGCGCAAGTGATACAATTCACCTATGAAAAAAACCTTTATCTTTCTCTCCTTACTCTTACTCACAGCTTGTAGCACAACGCCTGCAGAGCCGACTGCTATCCCCGTTGATATTGAGGCGACTGCGCTCACAGTGGCGCAAACAAGTGTTGCTCAAACACAAATTGCGATACCGACCGAAACAGAAACGCCCATTCCTACCGCAACTACAGTTCCGTTTTTTTTGACGGCGACTGTTTGGACGGAAGATGCGCGTGTGCCTATTATCAATTACCATCAATTTGCGCCGAACACGTCTGAGCACTCTACCGACCATAAAATTAGAATGGAAGATTTTGTGGCGGGATTAGAGCAACTCAATCAGGCGGGTTTTACGCTCATCCATCTCGAAGATTGGCTTAAGGGCGATTTATCTGTGCCCGTAGGACGAAGACCTCTGGTTCTTACGATGGACGACCTTTTTTATAATAACCAAATCAGATTAGATGAAAATGGCAATCCACGCGAAGATACAGGCATGTTTCTGGCATGGGAATACGGTCAGGCGCATCCAGAATTTGGGTATAAGTGGGCGTTGTTCGCCAATCTCGGCGATAAATGGTACGCAAATGGCGATGAAGCGGGAAAGTGGAAGGATGATTTAGCCGCAACAATTATTTGGTGCATAGAGCATGATGCGCGCGTTTATAATCATTCTTATACACATGCTCGTTTTGATAAAAGCAGTGGCGAAGGCGTTCATTGGGAGTTGGAGCAAAACGACCTTTTCTTGAGACAACTGCTTCTAAACGCGGGGCGCGAGGATTTGATTCCCGATTTGGGGAATATGTTCGCCATTCCCTTTGGTTATTGGCCCCAAGGCAGTGCTTATAATGCAATGGTGAATTACATCACCCCCGAGGGCGACCCAATGCTAGCGGTTTTTGATATTGATTGGATTATTAACGGTGCTAAATTTATGGCACCACCTTATTCACCAGATTTTGACCCAATGCGAGTGCCACGCATCGCAATGCCACCGGAGGCAATTGAATATCTTGTTAAGCATCAAAATGAATTCCCAACGCCAAAAAGCTGTCAGGTGGGTCCGCTCGAAGAGGATAAGGTTGAAGACCAATCTTACGTTGAAGAGCAGCTTCAAGCCCAAATCACGGACGGGGCGTGCCCGAAAGGCGTCTATATTCTCGAAGGATATACCTTCGATCTGCGCTAAAAAAACAGCGTAATTAATCTTTCAAAAAACAAACTACCTCGCCGCAAGCAGACGGGGCATCCCAGTGGAGTTTATCTTGTCACCGCAAAGCGGCAAGGTATTAGCCCCACTGAGAAATAAAATATCAGGAGACCTAAATAAATTGAAAACAATCTTTGCAAATACCAAAAACTTTGATAAATGGAAATCATCCTCTGATGTCCTCTTTATTGGCACTGCCATTCTTGTAGGGTTAGGAACAGGGGTTGGGGCAATTTTTCTTCATTATTTAATGTACGCTGTTAGCTGGGTTGGCTATGATTGGTTTCCTAGCGTCACAACGCAATGGGGAAAAGCCTATATTTTGATTGTTCCTGTTGTAGGTGGGTTACTTGTTGGTCCGCTAATCTACTTTTTTGCGCGAGAGGCAAAGGGACATGGCGTCCCAGAGGTTATGGAAGCAATTGCCCTTAAAGGCGGGCGCATTCGACCAATTGTGGCGTTGATTAAATCAGTCGCATCCGCGATTACCATTGGAATCGGCGGTTCTGCTGGGCGTGAAGGTCCTATGGTACAGATTGGCTCTGCACTTGGCTCTACGCTAGGGCAAAAACTCAATCTTTCAGAAGACCGTATTCGCAATTTGGTAGCATGTGGTGCGGCTGGCGGCATTGCAGCAACATTTAACGCACCTATCGCTGGCGTTTTATTTTCCCTCGAAATTATTGCAGGCGAGTTCAACGTTAGGTATTTTAGTAGCGTGGTTGTTTCTGCCGTCACAGCAAGCATAGTCGGACGCGCCTTCTTCGGAGCAGAACCTGCTCTTCATATTCCAGTTATCTATGGAATCAATAGTTTCTGGGAATTTGCTTTCTACGTTTTCTTGGGACTTGGCTCGGGCATTGTTGGCGTAGCATTTGTGCGAATGCTCTATTGGACAGAAGACCTCTTTGAAAAATGGACAGCTGTCCCTGAATGGGTGCATCCCGCAGTTGGCGGACTTTCATTCGGCTTAATTGCTCTCGCTTATCCCGTTTTAACCGGCATCACATGGGATGTAACGCCCCAAATTTTCGGTGTTGGCTACAATATTATCGAAAGCGCATTAGCCAGCCAACTTGCTTTGGGCGTAGTTCTCGTTTTCTTGATATTGAAGATGATCGTTACCAGTCTCACCCTCGGCTCAGGTGGGTCTGGCGGTATTTTCGCCCCCGGTCTTTTCATGGGTGCTATGTTTGGAACTGCCTTTGAAATCGTTATCAATTACCTTTTCCCCGGCATTGCTGCTCCTCCTGGAGCCTATGCTTTGGTCGGGATGGCGGCTGTTTTCTCTGCGACCGCACACGCTCCGCTAACCGCCATTTTGATTCTTTTCGAGCTGACAGGCGACTATAAAATCATGTTACCGCTGATGCTAACTGTTGTGATAGCAACCTTACTCGCAAAAACATTGCTCAACGGAGAATCTATCTACACACTCAAACTCACCCGTCGCGGCATTCGCCTACATCAAGGAAAAGATATAGATGTTCTACAAGGCGTTTTAGTCAGTGAAGTAATGACCAAAGAGATTTACACCGCCACAAAAAACATGAATTTGAAAGAACTTGCCCGTATATTCAATAAAACACGTCATCACGGCATCGCCGTGCTAGACGAACACGGCGATTTATGGGGGATGGTCACAATTAGTGATTTAGAGCAAGCGATTAACACAGGAAAAGCCCTATCCAAAACCACTGCTGCAGAAATTGGCACATCGCGTGAAAATTTAGCAACAACTTACCCCGACCAGAGCATTGGAGACGCGCTAAATAAAATGAGTCGACGCGGCTACGGACGCTTGCCCGTTATCGCCAGAGATAATCCTGAACATCTTTTAGGACTCATCCAAAGACGGGATGTAATTGAAGCCTATCAAATTGCGCTCACGAAACGCGCCGCCATTCAACATCGCACCAAACGCATGCAAACGCAAAATATAGACGGCACTGAATTTGTTGAAATATCATTAGATGATAATTCTCAAGCTACAGGAAAAATGATCAGCGAGATTGCCGACGATTTGCCGCATGAGAGCATTTTGATTTCCATTCGGCGAGACGGCAAAGTGCTCATTCCGCACGGCGAAACTAAATTAAAAGCGGGCGATCAATTAACCGCATTTGCTCGCAGTGAAGACGTGGAAAAACTATCTAAAAGTCTCTCACAAGCAGAAGAGGATCAAGTCAAATCCTAAACGTGCCCGAAAGGGTATTAAATCCTAGAAAATTTTAATCTTGATTTGCGATACCCCTCGTAGTAAGGACTTCAGTCCTTATAGGTTGCGAGAAAGACTAAGGGCTAAAGCCCTTACTACAAGGAGAAAACAATGAGCAAAACTTATGTGATTGGACATATTAATCCCGACACCGATACGATTGCGGCGGCGATGGGCTACGCTTGGTTGTTACACGAGCGCGATAACAGCCCTGTCACCGCGGCACGGGCGGGAACGCTGAATAAGCAGACTTCGTGGGTTTTGGGACATTTAGGAATGGATGCGCCGATTCTGCTAAACGACGCTTCGCCGAGATTTAAGACTCTGGTGCGCCGATTCGATACGACTGATCCGGACGCACCGCTACGAGAGGCTTGGGCGATCGCTTCGCGCACGGGTGGAGTTGCTCCCGTTGTGGACGCAGAGGGAAAGCCCTTTGGCTTGGTTACGGGCGGCAGTATTTTTGCGTATATGGGTGAGGTGGTCGGCGCACATAGCAAAAAACAGGAGATGAAAATTGCCGATGTTTTAGATGCCCCCTGCCGAGAAGCCTGCAATATGGACGTGCCACAACTCAGAGCAAGCGGACGTATCCGCGATTCGCTTAATCGCTTGCTCCGTTATGAAGGGGATAATTTCTTTGTCGTTAATGATAGCGGCGTTTACAGGGGAGTCTGCCGTCAACGAGACGCGCTGAATCCGCCGCGCATCAAAATTATCATGGTAGACCATAACGAAGCACGGCAGGCTTTGGCGCATCTCGAAGAAGCGGAGTTGGTTGAAATTCTCGACCATCATCGCTTGGGGAATCCCTCTACGCATGTCCCGATTCGTTTTACGGTGGACATCGTGGGCAGTACTAGCACGCTCGTTTCAGAAAAAATCGAAGAAGCCGGGCTGAGTGCCCCCCCCAGAATTGCCGGGCTTTTGTTGGCGGGATTGCTCTCGGACACGCTAATTCTGACATCCCCAACTACCACCGAAAGAGATGAAGCCGCCGCCAAAAGATTAGGACGCTGGGCATTTGTGCATGGCGGTCCCCTCGAAGGCGAAACCGTCCAAACTTACGGCGAGCAAATTCTCAGCGCGGGCGCGGGATTGTCCTCACGCACACCGGAAGAAATTGTCTCTACCGATATGAAACTTTACGATGGCGGAAATTATCGCTTCGCAGTCGCACAAGCTGAAGTGACTGATTTACAGCAACTCGCCAAACATTTGGAGAATTTGAAAGTTGCGCTCGAAGATTTACGCAGCAAAAAAGCCGTAGATTTCGCCATGCTCCTCGTCACAGACGTGGTGCGCGGCTCCAGCCAATTGCTGATTGTCAACGAACCACCGGAGTTGAACGATCTGCCTTATCCGCGCCAGCCAGATGGAACGCGCTTGGCAAAGGGAGTCGTTTCTCGGAAGAAGCAGTTGTTGCCGGGGGTTTTGGGACTGCTAGAGCGGTAGAAGGTTCGAAGGTTAAAAGTTGAAAACGTGTTGCGTAAGGTTTTAACTCCCCTGCTCTAGCCGCTGTCCCCAGCAGCGGAATTTGCTGAGAAAAGATAAGGTTAAAAATGGAAGGCAATATGAATGGAACGCGGATTTAAAAACTCTTTCTCTTCTTTTCTTGTTGAAACGATAACTCGCAAACTTTTAGGAGGATTAAAATGATGAAAAACAAAGAAAAACTTAAAGAACGCTTTCTACGCGACCCTCTCCCTCTCCGCTTGGGCGCATTATCTGCAACGCTAGGACGAATTTCATCATCCGCCAGAAACTCGAATAATCCTGAAGTCGTTACTGACTTGCTAGATGAAGCCAAATACCTCATAGAATGGACAGCCGCAGAAGCTAAAATTGAAACAGCCGCAGAATTAGTCAGAATGCAAAGATTAATCACATTATGGTTAAGTGCGTGGCATGAAAATAACAAAAGTCACAGCCAACGAGTTTTGCTCTCTGTACAGGCTAAAAATTGGTCAGACAAGGCGGTAGATTTTTCGGGATTATTATAAAAATGCTCATCGTCAACGAACCACCAGAATTGAACGATCTCCCCTATCCACGCCAGCCGGATGGAATGCGCTTGGCAAAGGGTGTCGTTTCGCGGAAAAAGCAGTTGTTGCCGGGGGTTTTGGGGTTGTTGAAGCGGTGAATTCACAAAAACGCCCTAATGAATTCGGGGGCTGAGATGCGAAACGCGACCCTTCGGCAGGCTCAGGGCAAAGCATTTCAGACGAAGAGATTTTAGAGAAACTGCTCGCATTGAATTTGGAAAGAGCAAGATAAATCTTGCGTTACAGCGTAACGCGACATTTATGTCGCCTTTTACTCCCGCATGGGAATGAATTCCCACGCTGAAACACAAAGTCCGTTTAAACGGACTTAATATCTCAGCCGATGAATTCATTCATAACTGGGCTAATTTTCAAGTTTCATTTTCTGTTGCACATCAGGTCTGGTAAAACCAGCATGTTCTGCCTATGCACTAAACGGAGGAAAAACTATGTCGTTTTTTCAACTAATACAACAAGCCTTGCCAGAAGCACTGGGTGGCATAATGGCAACAGCGTTATTAGCTACAGCAGCTTTTTTCTACAACCACAGGCGAGGAAATCAACTAAATAAAGAAAAAGGGATACTGCATAATCTCCCCAGACGAGAATACACAAAACTCATTGGGCGAGAAGAAGAATTTCAAAAAATTATTGATGCGCTCACGGGCAGACCGTACCTTATTTCCATTGATGGTCTTGGGGGAATAGGAAAAAGCACCCTCGCCTTGGAGATAGGATACCAATTTCTCAACCGCCAAGTTGTTTCTCATGGAAAGAAATTAGCAAAAAAACACTATTACGATGCTATTATTTGGGTTAGTGCAAAAAGATACACTTTAAGAAAAGACGGCATTATAACCCGTGCACAAAAAGTTCAAACTCTTCAAGATATTCTTGACATCATATTGATTACATTAAAAAAAGAACGGGATGTTGAGCAAACCATTAGCCAAAAAAAAGAATTAGCCCGTAGGGAGTTAAGAAAAAACCATGTTCTTCTTATCATTGACAATCTAGAAACGATTGATGACGAACAACTTCTTGAATTTTTAAGAGAGTTACCCGAACCAACAAAAGCCCTTTTAACAACACGCTACCACACCAGCGAAACTACCAATATCCACCTAGCTGGCTTACCTAAAAAAGACTCCTATATTCTGGCTAAAACGAAAGCCGAGCAAAGAGATATTTTTCTAAACGAAAAACAATTAGAAAGACTGTACACACGCACAGGTGGTGTCCCACTAGCCATTGTTTGGACTATCGCTAAAATGGAAGATGTTGCTATTGACGAGGCAATCACCAGCTTACGTATTGACGATACATCTTATATTGCAGAATTCTGTTTTACAGAAGTGGTCGAGAGTATTAAAAAGAAACAGTCCTATCATACTTTATTAGCCCTTTCCCTCTTTAGCAACAAAGCCTCTAAAGAAGCTCTAAGTTATATAACCGACTTCCCGCAATCACTGTGTAATAATACCCTTCTTGAGCTAGAACGCCTGTCGTTAATTAACAAAACTTCTCATCAAAATTTCTGGATGCTCCCGCTCACAAAAGAATTTGTGCTCGCTCAACTCGAATCCCCTGAGAACACAAAACTTCAAGAAAAACTTAAACACCAATATGCAAGCTACTACAATTATGAAAAAATAAGAGCTGTAAAAAATACCAAGAATACGATTCAAGCAATTCATCTTGCTCTTGATATTAAATCGCTATTGGTTTGGAATGATGAAATCTCAGATTATCTAGAAGAAAATTATAAGGCAATAGATCGTGGAATATCCATTACTCGTATTTTCTATATGAGAAAAAATGCTGTCATGGATAAAGGCAAACTTAACTCAAAAGTAGAGGAAGTGTTAGCATCACAACAGAACTACAATATTTCGGTTAAGATACTCTGGGAAGAAGAGTTAGACAAACTCAATATTCCATACCCGCCTGATATGATTATCTTTGACAGAGAAGAAGTTCATGTCCATATTGGCAGTGGTGGCTGGTATACAGACTTTGAAATATTTTTAGACAACAAAAGCGCAAATCCTTGGATCAAAAAATTCGATATCCTTGAAAAACACGCAATATTGTGGCCCTTTTCAAGAAACGCACCCTCACAAATCTCTACAATCAACGCCCCACCTGGCTCGATATCGCGCACCAAAAACTAGATCGCGCCGTCTGCGATTCCTACGGCTGGGAACACAATATCTCAGACGAAGAGATTTTAGAGAAATTGCTCGCATTGAATTTGGAGAGGGCGTAACGCGACATTTATGTCGCCTTTTACTCCCGCATGGGAATGAATTCCCACGCTGAAACACAAAGTCCGTTTAAACGGACTTCGCATCTCAGCCGATGAATTCATTCATAGGCACTAAAGCACGTTAGAATACAACCCGCTTCAACGGGTTTTGAATATCAGCCCATGAATTCATTCATGACAATTATGAGATAAATAAAACTATGAAAACAATCTACCAAGCACTCGCAGAAATTGAAAATACCAACCAAGTCGCGG
>CAZAWS010000022.1:0-12690 GCA_964488755.1 uncultured Anaerolineaceae bacterium
TATCAAAAAATGGGATTTAAGCGTTGGGAAACGAACCTGTATTTTTATGAGTTTTGAGTAACTTATCGTAATCTTTGGGGCTATCTACATCCAGCAACAACGCAGAATCTAACCATAAAATATATTTGGGCGAAAACTTCGAGAAGATGCCGCGCCCGCCAATATCGCCTTTGAGTTTGAGTAAGGCTGGAAAAGTAACGCGATCAAATAGAACGGGATTTGCGCGTTTATCTTCTACCATCGGCGCGATGACGGGGTGTAGGGTTTGGCTATGTTTTTCTACGAGGGTGCGCATGATGGTTGGGGTAACTTGGGGCTGGTCAGCGAGCAAAAATATGGCAGAGCCAGTGTTTGTAGGGAGCGCATTCACGCCTGCGCGAATGGATGAACTTTGCCCTTCTTCCCAATTTGGATTATGTACGATTTTCACAGGTAAATCTTGCAGAATGGATTTTATCTTTTCATGCTCTGTGCCTGTAATGACGATAATTGAAGATAGTTCAGCTTTTAGCGCGTTTTCTGCAATGGTACGAATAAAAGTTTTGCCATGATAATCAAGAAGTTGTTTGCTTTCTCCAAAACGAGATGATTTTCCCGCCGCGAGAATGATGGCGGAGGAGGGTTCGAAGGTTTGCAAGTTTGTCGGTTTGAACCCTTCGACAAGCTCAGGACTGCGGGTTGAAGGGTGAAGGGGAAAGGTGAGGGCGGCATCAAATTTAGAAAGAAGGTTTTTTGCGACTCTTCCGCTGACTGCTTCTAATTCTGCAATGTTTGCTTGCGTAAGAAGTGCAATTTTTCTTGCTCTTGCGGGGATATTTTTTAGCCCACCTTCTTCGTGTAGTAAAACCTTTGTCAAGCTTTCTGGCGTAATTTTTTCCCCTTCTTTTATTTTCCCCAACTGGGCAAATTTCTTTGCGTTATAAACAGTTTTATCACTTAGCGACTTTCCAAATTCTGATAATCCCGCTACCACGACGACCGTATCTACAAAATCTGGAATTACAGGCTCATCTTCTTTTGGGGCTTTGAGCGGTTTCTGTCGCGCGCCATCTGCTTCAATAAGAAGTGGCAGTGAATGATAATTGCAAAATTGTTCCAGCCATGCCAAACTTTCTTTAGGGAGAGATGTAAGTCTATTGTTTTTTTGTGATTGCTCAAAATCATGGCGGTAGAACTGCACTGCATCTTCTTTTGGATGCGTTGCCGTTCGGGTTTCAAGGGTAGACTCGCGGTGCAACGCATCTTTAAGATGCAATGTGCCACTAAGATTTTGAACAATTGCGTTTTTTTCCTCCCCTGTGACCAAAACAATGCCAGAAAAGGCGATTCTTTCAAGTTGATTCACATCTTCTGGCTTGCGAATGATGATATGCTGGTTGGCTAAATCCGCTTGCCACGTGCCGAGGTGGGTTGTTGTGGTGACGATGCAGGGAGCAATTTCTCGCGCTAACTGAAAAAGTGCAGTTGTTTTTCCGCCTGCGCCAACAAAGGCAACGCGTGGAGGGGGAGTAGGTGAAAGCCTTAAGGCTTTGGCAAGGGAGAGTTTTTCTTTTTTATATGCCATTTTCTTCTCTGCTTGCTATGATTAACCCAACCCCGATGAGTAAGCCCCCAAACAGAAATAGCGGAGTAATAATTTCACCGAGAAAAATTGCGCCCAAGATTGTGCCAACAACAGGCTGGGCAAAAAATGTGAGGGAAGCAAGGCTGGCATCGAGGAGGGCGAAGGCGGTATTCCATAGATACATGGCAAGAGCAGTCGCGATGATGCCGAGGAAAAGAATCCCCGCAATTACGCCGATGGTGATTTCCCCTAATCCTTGATGGGAAATTTCGTATGCGCTAGCGGTGATGCTCGTCGGCATCCCGCCGACAAAGGCAATCAAGCTGAAGACAAGGACGTCCGCATCCCGCGTTGTTTTGCGCACGAGGACTGAGTAAAGTGCCCAAGTTAGTGCCGCGGCGACCAAGCTGATATTTCCCCAAAAAAGCGTGGAATTTAGCTGGACTGAGCGAGGGTCTATGACGGCAATCACGCCGAGAGAAGCAATTCCAAGAGCAAGTAGTCGTTTTTTTGTGATTTTTTCTTTGAGAATTAGTGCGGCGAAGATGAGCACAAAAGTAGGGGTGGCGGAGGTGACGAGCGATCCGTTTGCGGCGGTGGAGAGATGGGTGCCGACAAATTGAAAGCCGAGTGAGATTCCGTATCCGATAAAGCCAACGCCAAGGATTTGCCAGAAAGTGTTTTTGTTGACTCTAAGTTTCTTGCGTTGAAAGATTGCGATAATTAGCAAAGTGAGACTGCCTAAAATAAGACGTGAGGTGAGCAGTGTAAACGGGGGAATGGTTTCCATGACCGCTTTGCTAACAACGTACATTGCCCCCCAAATGGAGGTGGCGATGAGACCTGAGATAATGCCGAGAGTTGTTTTGTTCATAATGGAATTATACGCTTGAATCAAAAACCCCGTCCAATTTTGGACGGGGTTTTTGGTTTTTGTACTTGTTTTTTAGATGTTTAGAACATCTCTGCATTGATTTCTTCTAAAGTTTCTTTTGCTGGGCGCATATATTTAGCAGAAAGACGGTTTAGAGGGGTGTTTGTGAGTTTGAGCATATCGGTTAGAGAGGGACGGTTGGGGTCAACATAAATTAGTCCGGTTAGGAGTTGTTTATTTGCGCGGGACTCTTCAATGACTTGCACTGCCGACATGCGGTCTGTGGGGTCATAAGCTTGTTCAAGTTTTTTGAGGCGAACTTTAGAGCCATCGTGCATTGTAATATCTTGCACTGTGCCTTCTTCAAAATCTTCAATCATAATCTCATCTCGTGCAGGGATGAAAGAAATATCTTGGAGAGGGGCTTTGTGGTCACGTCCCCAAGTGTAGGAGTGCATAGATTCGTCTGCGTTGTTGAAGCTTACGCAGGGGCTGATAATATCAAGAATGGCTGTGCCATTGTGGTGGAGAGCGGCTTTGATGAGAGTCTTGACTTGTTTAGGGTCGCCAGAAAAAGCACGTGCAACAAATGTTGCATTAGAAGCCATGGCTTCTAAACAAATATCAATGGGTTCTAATTCGTTTGTGCCTTGTTTTTTGAGGGTTAAACCAACTTCTGATGTGGCAGAGAGTTGTCCTTTGGTGAGACCGTAAACGCCGTTATTGGCAATAATATATACCATGCGCACATTGCGGCGAATAATATGCTTGAATTGTCCCATGCCTATGCTGGCAGAGTCTCCATCACCGCTCATGCCGAGACCTATGAGGGTTGCGTCTCCGAGCAATGCGCCCGTTGCTACGGCTGGCATACGTCCATGCAGACTGTTGAAGCCAAAAGAGCGTTTGAGCATATAAGTTGGGGCTTTGCTAGAGCAACCAATGCCGCTAAATTTTACGATGTCTTCGGGGAGCATATCCAATTCGAAGCAGGCAGAAATTATTTGGCTAAGAATGGAATTGTGTCCACATCCCTGACAGAGTGTGGTAGGGGCACCTTTATAATCTGTTTTTGTTAGTCCGAGTTCGTTTGTCTTTGCCATGGTTATTTCTCCTTCTTATTCAAAATATCTTCTGCGACCCACTTAGCGGTTAAGGAAAGACCATTGTTGAGCGTGGAGGAGAATAATTTTGTGCTTTCTGCGGGCATAACTGTTCGCAATATATCGCGCAATTGCCCAGCGTGATTCATTTCTACAATATAAACTTCGTCATTTTCTTTGATGAAGTTTTCTACGGTTTCGGTAATTGGAAGTGCGCGTAAGCGCAAATAATTTGTTTTTACACCAGATTTTGCAAGCAAATCACGAGCTTCTATGATAGCGGGGTCAACAGATCCATAAGCAATGATGCCAATTTTGGCACCTACTACATTATCTACAATTGCCTCAGGAACATATTTTTTTGCTGTCTCATGCTTTAGTGTGAGACGGTTCATTGTTTTCATCCATACATCGGGGTCTTCGCTGTAATTGGCAAAAGTATCATGCCCTGTACCGCGTGTGAAATAGGTACTGCCTTGTTTTCTGTTTCCTGCACCTGTTCGGTAAGCAATTCCGTCACCGTCCACGTCGTTATAGCGTCCCCACTCCCCATGTTCTTCAATGAATTTTTCAAAATCTTCTTCCCAGAGGATTTTTCCGCGCTTCATTTCTACATCGGGGTATTCAAAAGGCTCGCTTGCCCATTGGTTTTGACCAAGATCCAAATCACTAAGCACGAAAACGGGTGTTTGCATCTCTTCGGCAATATCAAGGGATTTCCAGCCAAACTCAAAGCATTCTCGTACTGAACCGGGGAGAAGAACGATATGTTTGGTGTCGCCCTGGCTGAGGTAGTAGGCTTGATTTAGATCGCCTTGGGATGTGCGGGTGGGCAGCCCTGTGCTGGGTCCCATGCGTTGGACATTCCAAATCACGATGGGAATTTCTGCAAAATAGGCAAAGCCGACAAACTCGCCCATGAGGCTTATGCCCGCACCAGACGTGGATGTCATGGCGCGTGCTCCTGTCCATGCGCCACCAATCGTGATGCCAACTGCCGCTAATTCATCTTCTGCTTGAACGATAGCGTAGGTGTGGTCACCATCTTTAGCTGTGCGAAGCCGCGGTAGATAATAATTCATTTTTTCGATTAAGCTGGTTGCAGGCGTAATTGGATACCAGCCTGCTACTTGCACTCCCCCATAAATAGAGCCAAGTGCCGCGGCGGTATTGCCATCAGCCATGATAAGCCCATCGGTTTTATCCATAGCTTCTAATGAAAAGCCGTCGCTCTTCTCAAGGTTTCCTTTTGCCCATTTTGCGCTGGCTTCAATAATGTTCATATTGATTTCTACGGGCTTGGCTTTGCCTTTGAAGTGAAAATCAAGTGCCATTTTGATTTTTTCCATATCAATATCAAGCATCTCTGCCAAAATCCCCACATAAACCATATTGGAAACCATCGTTCGTAGCTTCGAGGAAATGCCAGATTCTTTAATCAGTTGTTTTACCGGCATGGGGTAGATAGTGATGTCATCTCGCTCGATAGGGAGCTTGATAGAATCATCATAAAAAAGAACACCGCCTACTTCAACTTCGGCCACATCGCGTTCAAAAGATTTGACATTCATCGCAACCATGACTTCGATCTCGTCTCTGCGAGCCATATAGCCATCTTTGCTGATGCGGAGGGTATACCAAGTTGGTAAGCCTTGGATATTAGAGGGGAACATATTCTTCCCCGTTACAGGAATGCCCATTTTGAAAATAGCACGCAAAATGGTTAGGTTAGATGTTTGACTACCTGAACCGTTTTCAGTCCCGACCTTGATTGAAAAATCGTTAGTTTTATCGTTCATAACTTCCTCAATAGATACTTCTTCGGTTGAATAAAAAGAGTGAATAAAGAAGACTTTAGAGAGAAGACTTTAGCTTTTAACTTAAGGCTTCGATCTAAAATCTAATGTCTAATTTGGTCGTGCCGTAATTAACTCTGTATGACTTAAAAGTATTTGATGCGCTTTATCATACTCTTCGCTTTCAATTGCTTCTACGATGCGGGTGTGGTAACTCCACACCTTCGTTAAATAGGCGTAATCTGTAAATATATTTAATCCTACCGCCTCATAAGCCTCCCAATAGACTTCTAAAATACTCGTTACAAAGATATTGTCTAAACGTTTATACATAAGAATATGCAAATCGCGATGTTCTTGATGGGGAATCTTTGCAGGGATGCCGCGCAATTTTTTCCATGCCCTTTTCAATAACTCTTTCAGTTTTTCTATATCTTCTGGTTCAAGTTTTTCAACAGCTTGATGAAAATAAGCCGATTCTATATGCGTGCGCAAATCGGAGTATTTTTCAAAATTAGTGCGGTCATGTAAAATGGCATAGCCAAGGCTTTGTTGAAGGGTGGGGGTAAAAGAATAAGGCAATCTCCGCATCCCCACGCGCGGTTTAACGCTCACCAAGCCCAATGCACGTGCGACCGCGATCTGCTCCCGAAGAGCCGCGCGGTTGACCCCTAATTCCGCACTAAGCTGGTCTAAAGTGGGCACACTTTCTTCATCGCTCTTTTCTTGGGAAGCCAAATAGCTTAAAAAAACTGAGAGTTCATTAAACATTTTGTATATCTATGCCATTAATCTGATTATTAGGATGAATGGAAGTCTATCAGTAATATTTTCTAGCGTCAAGTTGAAGATTAAAGATTGCTAGGGTATAATGTTGTGCTTGTTCTTTACGGGCAAGAAAAAGTCAACAATTTAAGGTAAATTCGCAAATAAAGGCAACAAAAAAATGACCCCTCCATCTTTTCTTCCCGCCGACTATTGGCAATCACTAGAGATTAGCAAACAAGATACAGATTTTCTCCTCACCTATCTTTTTGAACTTGAAAAACCTTTGATAACAAAAGACCTAGTTTCTGCGTTAATAGCAGAGCGGGTGCGTTTTGAGCAAGAGGCAATACTAGAAAAACAAAAAGGCTCAGGGGAAATTTATCTCCCAAAAGAACGCTACGAAGTTGGCGAAGAGTTGGCTTTCCCTGCGCTAAATTGGCAAAAGGGCCAAGTGCTTTCAATACGTCTAGGTAAAAATCCTGAGGTTGAAGAATTTGATGTGATGACCGTTGCAATGGAAGACGGCAGTGAAGCACTCTTTGCAATGGGGATGGATGAACATGCCCTCAACGTGGAAAGCGGTGTGGGGAACGAAGATGGTGAAGTGAACATAGACGCGTTGGTGGACAGTTTTGGGGACGAACTTGACCCTAAACTTGCTACCGCTTTACGAGCAGGGGATGAGTTCGTAGACATCGCCAATTACTGGTTTCCACGAGCCTTATTAGTAGATATCAATATCGGTCATCTTAATTTGGCAGAGGCAATTATGGATATGGCAGAGGGTGAGCCGTTAGAAACCACTGCGTTGATGAAAGATATCGATTTTCCACAAGGTGATAACCCCAGCTTAACCGAGTTTTCATTAAATTTCGCACTAAAAGAAGACGCACGTTTTGACGAAGTAGGCTCAATGGGAAAAGTTTTGTGGTGTTTAGAGCGTTTAGAACCAGAAGCTGTCCGTGAAGTGCCTGCTATGCTTCGCTACACCCCAATGGATTTAGATCGCACTACGCTTACAGAAGAAATGCGCCTTCTTGAAGCTAGACTAGATGATGAATTAAGCAAGATTAGCTTCAATGAGACACTGCCTAAAAAAGCAACCATTTCTTTGCTTTATCCACATTGGCGATTAGGCACTTTGCCAATATCAGAAAGAGTGCGTTCTTTTTTTCCATCGGCTCATGAATCACCACGCATTCGCTTTACCTTAGTAGATGGTAAAAGTGGAGAAAAAATGCCCGCTTGGGTCGTGAAAAACAATCATTATGTCTATGGATTGAAAGAATGGTACGAAGAAAAAGGATTGATGCCCGGAAGTTTGATTGATATACGGCAGGGCAAAGCTCCCGGAGAAGTGATTATTCAGGCGCAGTCACATCGTGGTAAACGAGATTGGGTGCGCACAGCTATCGCCGGCTCAGATGGTGGTCTTATTTTTGCCACACTTAAGCATGTAGTTAGCGCAAAATTTGATGACCGAATGATTTTGGCTATTCCTGATTTTGAAGCATTAGATAACGCTTGGGAAATAGCGCAAAAAAGCAAGAAGCAATTTGAGACTTTGGTAAAAATTGTGATGCAGGAATTAACGAAACTTAATCCGCAAGGGCATGTCCATGCACAAGAACTATACTCAGCCCTAAATATACTTAAGCGTTGCCCTCCTGCACCGCTCTTTAGTTTGTTGGCAACGCGCCCTTGGGCAGAGCATGTTGGCGATTTGTATTTCCACCTGAACGACGAAACCATAACAGAAGAAGAGGTGTAAATGTCTGATAAAACATTGTCTGATAAAGCATTGTCTGGAAAATCATTGTCTGGAAAAAAGAAGTTTAGTTTACTAAAACCAACTTTAGATACGCCTTATCATATTGATTTTGATTGGTGGCAGAATAATGAACGTAATTGGCGTGTTCATTTGCGCTCTTTAATGTGTGCTGAACACCGAGAAGTTTTCACAACTTGGGAAGGTGGCGATATGATTGATTGGGTTGACCCCAGCACCGCCGAAGTTAAAGTAGTTGATGGGATGCAACATACCCTGATGACGCACTGCGCACTTCTTCCTGATTTTCTAACTGAAAGAACAGCCTTGGTCGAATCTGTTTTTCGGCTTTTCCTTATTAACGGCAATAAACCCATGACCATAAGCGAGGTCGCCGAAAAATTAAATCGCCCAGGAAATACAATCTTAAGAACATTGACGGGCGCACGCGTATATCGTGGTTTGCGCCCTGCTGCGCATAATCACACGAGAGCTATCTCGTGATATGATTAAGAAAATGCTCTCGTAGCTCAGCTGGATAGAGCAACGGACTTCTAATCCGTAGGTCGTGGGTTCGAATCCCCCCGAGAGCGCAAGGAATCTATACGGCAGATAAAAGGAACTCGTTATATTCGCAGAAAATGAGTTTCTTTTATTTTGTCGTTTTGTGAATTAACCCTAAGATATTAACCTTAGTGGAAGTTAAGCTGATAACTACAAGAAAAAAATGGTTTTCTCTCCTAAGTTATTTAGTTTTCAGCCCTTAGCCTAAAGTTTGAAGTCAGATATTTTTATTTGGAGTTGTTAATGCCTGCTTTTTTTTCCGAAATTAAAGATTTAGCAGAAAAAGATACTATATTAGACGAAATACTGGGGCTTGGAACAAAGTCAAGCACTCCAGAGATTTTGCCCATATTACCTTTGCGTGGAGTTGTGGTTTACCCACAAACAGCTGTTCCACTCACGGTAGGACAGTCGCGCTCTGTTAAGCTGATTGATGAGATTCTCGCAGGCGACAAATTGGTGGGGTTAGTTGCCAGCCGAGACCCTGATATTGTTGAGCCAAACGCCGAAGACCTTTATGAAACAGGAACAGTTGCTACCGTTCACCGCCTTTTGCGTGCACCTGATGGAACAATTCGCCTTCTTGTGCAGGGCATTGAGCGTTTTCGACTTGGTGAAGTCGTAGAAAACGAACCCTACTTAAAAGCCAAAATAGAGCTAATCCCCGAAATTGTGGAAGAAGGCTTGCAAATAGACGCGCTAGCGCGCAACGCCCGCGATCAATTCTCTCAAATCGCCGAGATGATTCCTTCTTTTCCCAATGAATTAATTGGCTCAATTACTTCTCTGCTTGACCCCCTCGAGACAACCTATACCGTTGCCAACTTCCAGCGCATGAGTTTAGAAGATGCGCAGGAAATACTACGTCTTGATTCTACAGAAGAAAAACTAAATAAGCTCATAGGCTTATTGGTGCGCGAAAATCACGTTTTAAAATTAGGACAGAAAATACAAAGTGAGGCACGTGGAGAAATAGAAAAAGTTCAGAGCGATTATTTTCTGCGTGAGCAACTTAAAGCAATTCAAAAGGAATTGGGCGAACGCGACGAGCAAACCATAGAAGCCGAAGAGTTCAACAAAAAAATTGAAGAAGCCAAAATGTCAGAAGAGGCAGAAAAACAGGCTTTGCAAGAACTAGACCGCATGTCTCGTTTGCCGAGTGCCGCATCAGAATATGGCGTAATTCGCACTTATTTGGATTGGATTGTCTCTCTACCCTGGTCGAAAATTACTGAGGACAACCTCGAATTAGCTCACGCACGCAAGGTGCTCAACAAAGACCATTATGGGCTTGAAGATGTCAAAGATAGAATTTTAGAGTTTCTCGCTGTGCGTAGCTTGGGGCTATCTCGCAAAGGCACTTTTAGAAAGTCCAGAGACAAAATTCGGAAAGACCGTGAAGGTATTATCCTTTGCTTTGTGGGACCGCCCGGCGTTGGAAAAACATCGCTAGGGCGTTCAATAGCTCGTTCAATGGGACGTGAATTTATTCGCATCTCTTTAGGTGGCGTACGCGATGAAGCCGAGATCCGCGGACATCGCAGAACCTATATCGGCGCATTACCGGGGCGTATCCTGCAAGCTCTCCGCCGCGCCGAATCGAAAAACCCCGTCTTTATGCTGGATGAAATTGATAAACTAGTCGCAAACTTTCAGGGAAATCCCGCCTCAGCTTTATTAGAAGTCCTTGACCCTGAACAAAATTCCGAGTTTCGCGATCATTACCTCGAAGTCGCCTTTGACCTTTCAGAAGTCATGTTCATAACCACCGCAAATTCGCTGGGCGGTATTCCACGACCATTACTCGACCGTATGGAAGTAATTTATCTCTCAGGGTATACAGAAAAAGAAAAAATAGAAATAGCAAAAGGCTATTTAGTCCCGCGGCAAATTCGAGAAAACAACCTCTATAGAAAAGAAGTTCGTTTTTATGTAACGGGTTTAAGAAAAATAATCAGCGAGTATACGCGTGAAGCGGGGGTGCGCAATTTAGAACGACAAATTGGTTCAATTTGTCGTAAAATTGGCGCATTGATAGCAGAAGACAAAGAATATACTGCTAAAATAAATTCCGAAGCCGTAGAAGAATATCTTGACCATCCCATATACCGAGATGCCGAAGATTTGAAAAAAAGAATATCTATGCCCGGTGTTGCCGCAGGCTTAGCATGGACAATCTATGGTGGCAATGTTCTTTTTATAGAAGCGACCCAAATGCCAGGCTCTAAAGGTTTTCAAATTACAGGCTCGCTTGGCAACGTCATGCAAGAATCAGCCCATGCTGCGCTTTCCTATATCCGTTCACGGGCAGAAAAATTGGGCATAGACCCAGAATTCTACGAAAAAACCGACATTCACCTTCACGTCCCGGCTGGTGCACAAAGAAAAGATGGACCCTCCGCTGGCGTAACAATGGCTACAGCACTCGTATCTCTTTTAACTCGCCGCCAAGTTCGCAAAGGCGTTGGCATGACGGGCGAAATTACCCTGCGTGGGCGTGTTCTTCCTATCGGCGGGCTAAAAGAAAAGGTCTTAGCCGCACATCGTTTTGGACTACGAACAATCATCTTCCCTAAGCGCAACGAAATAGATTTAGAAGATATCCCTGATGAAGTCAAAAAAGCAATGACATTTATCCCCGTAGAAACAGTTGCCGAAGTTCTCGAATCAGCTTTAGAGAAAAAGACTATAGCGCAGAAGAGAAAGAAAAAAAGTGAGAATCCTAAATGAAAAAAATATTTTTGGCAGAAGACGACCCTACAATGGTCACGCTCTTGGAAACCTTGCTGAAACTAGAAGGTTTTGAAGTCGTTAGCTTAGACCTTGCTACAGAAAATCTGTTTGAAACTTTGCGTGCAGATATCCCTCAAGCCCTCGTCCTTGATGTCAATCTCCCTAATCAAAGTGGCTTGGACATTGTTCGCAATATGCGTAAAGATGAAGCGTTCAAAAATACAAATGTCGTCATGGCATCGGGCATGGATCTCAAGGACGAATGTCTTGCCAGTGGCGCAAATGATTTTCTGCTTAAACCCTATATGCCCGACGACCTAATCACTATTTTGCAGAAATATACACAAGTATAAAAAATGGGATTGGCTACGCCAAAGACACTCATTTGCCCTTTTCAATTTTCAGAAGATTACGATGAAGTCTACGCACTCTGGAAAAATGCAGGGGATGGGATTCACCTCCGCGTCTCTGACGAGTTGGATGAAATCCGCAAAAAAACGAACGTGACCCCAACTTGTTTCTTGTTGCCCAAACAGGGGACGTGATAATAGGCACCGTGCCGAGCACCATGCTAGGCGGTTTCGATGGGCGGCGGGGGATGATGTATCATCTTGCCGTTTTACCGGCATATCGCCGCAAAGGAATAGCAAGCCGCCTTGTTGATGCCCTAGAAGAAAAACTCAAGGAAAAAGGCTGTATCCGCTATTATTTACTCGTTACCAAAGACAATCAAGAAGCCATCAACTTTTATGAAAAGCGTGGCTGGGAAAATATGGACGACTTGCACCCCTTCGCAAAGAACTTGTTTTAATAGACGACCACAAGGCTACCATGACTAAACTCCGCACTGCCATCCTTACCCTTTCAGACCGCTCTTACCGCGGTGAACGCGCCGACCTTTCTGGTCCCGTCCTCGTTGAAATTGTCAAATCAAAAGGCTGGGAAATCACCGAAACCCTCATCCTTCCCGATGATTTAGACATCATCCGTGACACCCTCATCCTCTGGGCAGATAGCGGCGATGTAGATATTATTCTCACCACCGGCGGCACAGGCTTTGCCCCACGTGACATCACCCCTGAAGCCACCCGTCACGTTGTGGATAAACTCGCCCCCGGTATCACCGAAGCAATGAGATTAGAGAGTCTAAAAATCACTCCCCACGCCATGCTCTCCCGCGCCGTAGCCGGAATTCGCGGACGCACGCTCATCATCAACTTGCCCGGTAGCCCCAAAGCCGCTCGAGAAAATTTAGAGATTGTATTACCCGTCTTGGGTCACGCTGTGCAATTGCTACAAGATTCACCAGAAGCTGAAGCAGGGCACTGAACAATAATGGGGCGTGCAGAAATATAAAAGGCATTTTTAATACTTTGGTGGAGCAAGGGCTGAAGGGCAGGGAGTAACTTAAACTCGCTACAATGAAAATAAAGCCATCCCCGTCTTTGCAAAGAATCTGGGGGATTGTTGTTTTTAATTGGCATCATAATATGACAATTGTTTTTCCTTGTGTTTTTTTG
>CAZAWS010000023.1:0-12632 GCA_964488755.1 uncultured Anaerolineaceae bacterium
CTGAGTTTATCGAAGGGGTGAGGGAAGTTCCAACAACCTTTTAGTGCTCCCCAATTATATTTGTTCTCTTTGTCTTTTTATTTTACAATCTTCGCGTCTAGTATAATAGAGAAAGCAGGGCGTTTCTCATAATTTAAGACTTTTACAGAGTTTTCAGAGAGAATTAGGCATTTAGGAATTAGCTAATTCCCCAAAAAGGAATAAAAAATGACAAACTTATTTAAACGAGAATGGACAAAGAAAAACGCATTCATCATCTTTCTTCTGTTAACGATATTAATTAGTTGGTTCCCTTGGTATACAAGTGGCGCAGGATTCTTCGTTTTTGGTCCTTCTATCGCAGGTGTTATCACCATCGCTTTAACAAAAGGGAAAGAAGGACTTGAAGATTTAACCCAACGCGCACTTCGTTGGAGAGTGGGCTTTCGTTGGTGGGGCGTAGCTCTCTTTTTCACAGGGTTTATTGGACTAATAGCCGTTCTTCTTAACGCTTTTTTAGGCGAGGAATTCCCCAGCTTTCGGTTTATCAGAGAAGAGTGGTATTTAATTCCTGTATTTTTCTTAATTACGCTCGTTGGTGGTCCTTTAGGCGAGGAGTTTGGTTGGCGAGGCTTCGCTTTGCCTAACTTGCAGAAGAAAAAAGGAGCAATCTCTGCAAGTGTGATTATTGGAGTTATTTGGGCATTATGGCACTTTCCCCTTTTTTTTCAAGAAGGTTCTATACATCATCAAATGGGGTTAAAATTTCTCCCCCTTTATATACTCGGAGAAATTGTTCTCTCGATAATTATGACTTGGGTATACAACAAAACAGGGAGCAGTTTATTGGTTGGCGGCATTATTTTACACAATGCCGACAATCTCTGGGCAACTCTATTATTCACAAGCGAGACAATGACCTCCGCTTTTGAGGGAGTTGTAGAAGCTCAATTTGATGCACAACTTTATATTATTGCAACGCTGGTTGGGGTGTTAACTGCCATTATTCTTGCTTATGCTACAAAATGGAAACTAGGAAATAGCAAGCACTAGACATCAAGAGTAATTGGGCTTGGCGTTTGGATGAGCATTTGAGCTTGCATAGACCATGGTCCCGTCCACGTAATATAAACGGGAATCACTTGTCCGCGCAAATCATCATCGCTTTCAACAAAAACAAGTTTGTTCGTGGATGTGCGTCCACGCCAGCGACCCTTGACTTTATTCTCAAATAAAACAGGAAGGGTTTCACCCAAGAGACGCGCGTTTATTTCACTTGCGATCGTTTTTTGAAGATTTTCTAAACGATGAAATCTTTCCCGTTTAACCGCGTCTGACACATCGTCCTTCATCTGACGCTTAGATACGGTTCTGTTACGGGGGGAATAACGCGCCAAATGCGCCACATCCATTTTCAGATCAGCAAGAAGTTGATAAGTTTGCTCAAATTGCTCATCTGTTTCTCCCGGAAAACCAACGATGATGTCTGTAGCGATGGAGCAATTCGGCACTTCTTCTCGAATTTTAGCGATTAAATCACGATAGTCTTCTTGAGTATAGCCCCGCTTCATATTCTCTAAAACTTCATCATCGCCCGCCTGTATGGGGACTTCAAAATGTGGCATTACTTTGTTTAATTCTGCCACGGCGCGCATAATATCTACATCAAAATAACTGGGGTGCGACGTTAAGAATCGAATTCTTTCTATACCCTCAATATCATTTAAGATGCGAAGCAAATCGGCGAGATTTTCGCCATTCTCTAAATCTTTGCCGTAGCGATCTACAATTTGCCCTAAAAGCGTGATTTCTTTGACACCTTGTTCGGCTAAAGAACGCGCCTCGGTGATAATATCCTCTACAGGGCGGCTGCGTTCGATGCCGCGTTGGTAGGGGATAATGCAATAGGTGCAGGCGTGCGAGCATCCGTATACAATCGGGATAAAGGCTGAAACAAGTTTACCGCGCTCATGTTCAGGGATGCGAATCTCCCCGTCCATAAGGGCAAACCTGTTTCGGGTCGCGTTCGTCTCGGCGATGTAATCCGCATCCTGTGAAAGGTGGGCTATCAAAGGAGCTGGGTCAGAGGGCGGGGAGAAGACATCCACAAAGGGGAATTTTTTCTGCAATTTCTCGGTGCCGCGCACGCCGACTAAACATCCCATTAAATTAATTACAAGGTCGGGATTTTTTTCTTTAAGCGGACGGATGGAGTGCAGAAATCCGAGGGCTTTATTTTCTGCCGATTGACGCACAACACAGGTGTTGAGGACGAGAACGTCCGCGTTTTTGGCTTGGTCGGTGAACTCGTAACCAAGTTTTTCGAGTGATGAACCAAGACGACGCGAATCGGCTACGTTCATTTGGCATCCAGATGTCCAGATGTGGTATTTTTTTTTAGTATTTTCCATAGGGCGGGGATTATACTATTAATAAGGGGAAAGAGGAGATAAGTTGCCTTATTCTTCCTCCCAAACTGTGACTTGGTTGCGCCCACCCTCTTTAGATTTGTAGAGTGCCTTATCTGCGTGGAGAAGCAATTGGTCGAGGAGAAGTTTTTTCTTGCCCAAAGAGCTTACGCCAAAGCTGATGGTCATGTTAATCGAATTTTGCCCAATCTCGAGGGGTGTTTTTGCGCATTTTTCACACATTCTTTCTGCCATTTGATGGGCTTGTTCTAAATCGGTTTCAGGGAGTAGTATCACAAATTCTTCGCCACCATAGCGGGCGAAAATATCATTTTCTCGTAGATTTTCTTTATTTAGTGCTGAAATTTTACGCAGGACTTCGTCTCCTACACCATGACCGTAGGTGTCGTTGACTTTTTTGAAGTGGTCTAGATCAAAGATGATAATAGAAAGAGGGCGCTTATAGCGTTGAGAGCGTTCGAGTTCTTTGTTGGCGACTTCAAAGAAGTAGCGCCGATTGAAAATTTGAGTAAGCGGATCTATGGTAGCTTGGTAGCGCAGTTTTCCTTCTGCACTGTAGCGTTTTATGGTTTGAGATAAATCGCTTGCTGCGGTACGCAAGTAGTTTTGCTCCACCGTATCCCATTCTCGTTCAGAGAGGCAGTTATCAAATCCTATGAAGCCTAGAAATTCTTCATCTACTATTAATGGGATGACGAGAATGGCTTGAATATCTTGGGGGCTAAGTATTTCTCTTTCTTTCTCTGGGAATGAGGCTACTTTTCCACTGATGATGTCGCCTTGAGAGAGCGTTTTATACCAACGGGGAAAAAAGTTGTTATAAGATAGATTTTGTAATTCTGGGTTATCAATTTCTGGTGTAATGCCCTCGGCACACCATTCGGCTACTTGGCTCATTGATTTTTCACCCTGATCGTCAAAGTGATTGAGAAAGATGTAGGTTCGGCTGGCTTGTGAGCTGGGTCCGAGGATATTTAGAAATGCCTGATAGGGAATTTCTTCATCACTAGGGAGTAGTATTTGAGCGGCTTCGTTGAGCGCATCTAGGTAAAATTCTCGCTTTTTTAATTCTCTTTCTGTTTCTTTTCGTTCTGTAATATCGCGTGCCGCGCCCATAAGACTTTTGGGCACTCCCGCATCATCATAGATAAAGCGCGCTGTCGTTTCTATCCAAACAATATGCCCCTTTTTATGGTACATACCCGCTTCTACGATTCGTGTTCTTTCTGGGTTGTGCCCTTTTTTATTCCCTTCAAGTTCTTCTTGCAAAATAGTTAAGACTTTTTGGGTAAATTCAGGGGTTAATCTTTCTTCCAAAGGGAGAGAAATAATTTCTTCGGGGGTGAAACCCAATAAGTTCTCTACTGAGGGGCTGGCATAGGTAATTGCCAAATTTTCTATACCTACAATCCATACAAAATCGCTTGTGTTTTCTGCTAAAAGACGATAACTGGCTTCGCTTTCTTGCAGTTCCTCTTCCATTTTTTTTCGTTCACTCATATCACGCAACACAAGTTGAATAGAAGTTACCTCATTATTTTCTATAATAGGAAGATAAGTATGCTCAACAGGGAAAGTTTTTCCATCTTTGGCTTTGAATAAAAACTCGAATCGCCCACTTTTTCGCGTTTTTACAGTTTTCACAAGTAATTCTTCCGCGCGAATAATATCTTCTTTCAGCGCGAAATAATTTGACATATTTTTCCCAGTCTCCTCTTCTGGTTCGTAACCGCCAAAGAATTTAATAGCTGAACTCACAAATAAAATTTCACCTTTTGTTGAGAGCCGAATAATAACGTCTTTGGTTAATTCTGTTAGAAGACGGTATTTTTCTTCGCTTTCACGTAACTCTGCCGTGCGTTCTTCAACCCGCATCTCTAATTCGCTGCTAAGTTTTTGCAAGGCAAGTGTTGCTTCTAATGCCTCGATTAAGGCTTCTCGCCTCCCTTGCTCTGCTCGTACGCGCTCGGTGATATTTCGGTCGTAAAGTAAAATACCATTAAAATCTCCTTTTGAATCTGTAAGTGGAAATGCTTTTCTCCACAAATCGACCACATTTCCATTGGATTGGATAATTTGAATTTCTCCTTCTGTAGGTATTCGTTGCTTTAGGTTTAGGATTTCTTTCTTAAATATCTCCGTTGAAGGTACGCTCATTAATTCAGTAATATGCTTAGAGCATAATTCCTCTGATTGAGAATATCCATAAAGCTCTATCATACTCTGGCTACATTCAAGAATTCTTCCTGTTTTATCCAAAATGCTGACCCCATCAGGTGCAGAGTCGAAAAGGTATTTATAGCGTTTTTCGCTTTCTCGCAACTTTTCTTCTGCTGCCTTTCGCTCAGTGATGTCTAAGATATGTCTAAAGAGATATTGCAAACCACCTTCTTCATCTCTTACCGCAGATACTCGAACATCAACCCAAAAGATTGAGCCATTTTTTCTGACGTACCTTTTTTCATCATCAAAAGAGTCTATCTTGCCATCAAGCAATTGACGCAAATATACCTCGCTTTTTTGGGCATCCTCAGAATATGTAATGCCTCGCAGAGTTTTCTTTTGAAGTTCAGCATTAGAATACCCAAGCATTTTACAAAAGGCAGTATTCACAAGTAAAAAATGCCCGTTTATTCTCGTCATTATCATGCCTGTAGATGAACTTTCAAAGGAGTTCGTAAAAAGATTTTTTCTCGCTTGCAATTCTTCTAGGGTCTTTTTATGCTCGGTAATGTCTTGGGCGAATTCAAAACGTACATCACGTCCATCGGACCACTTAATAATGCGATCAACAATTTTATAGTCTCTATTTCGTGCAGGGTTATGGTATTCCCAGTAGTGAGGTGCTGGCTTTTTTTTCAGAATAATTTCGTTGGTGCAAAATTCACAGGGAGCTTCCAAGCCTTGAAATTCTTGATAACAAATTCCTCCAATCAACTTTTTCTGAAGGGCATTTTGCATTGCCTGATTCACATATAAAATTTCATAAGTTTCAGGATCTGAAACATAAATAATCTCATCAAGGCTATCAAAAATAGATAAAAGCTGCGCCCTCTCTGTCACAAGTTCTTTTTGTGATTTATTTTGGTGTATTACACTAATTCCCCAAATTACCAATAAGCCCAAAACTATAGCAGTTCCTAGCCCAGTTGTTATATTTAAGGTATGGATTTGCTCCGTCGCGCCAGTTGCGTCTAAAATTTCAGGCAATGGGGTAGATAAACCAATCGTCCAGATATATTCGCCTACGCGCACGGGAGTCCATGCGGCAATTTCTTTGCCTTTCTCTGGCAACCAGATATACCACCCTACCCCTTCTTTTGCTTCACTGATGTCGCTAGCCATCTCTTCATAATGGCTAGCTCCGTTAATCTTCTGAATCTCGAAAATCTCAGCCATGCTTTTGCCAAAATACTCTTCAGGAAAATCTTCGCTCAAATCAAAAACAATATACTCTGGGGCATAAATCCAGGCGTCACCGTTTTCAAGGAGGTGAATAGGTGCAATAAATTCTGTGAATATCTCTTGTTCAAATTTTGTAATATCTGTCCGCCCGTGGTCTTCGGTCTGGTCACGAATATAATCATCTATACTACGTGCCGCTCCGCGTATAATCTCTAATTCTGTTTGTTGGTACGCGGCTATATTTGTTTCAATTATTGCATTTTTCTGGTGAGAAAGAATAAACCAATTTAAAGTAATAAAAACAAGGACAACAATTGGCACTAAAGTATATTGCCAAAAGCAATGTTTTAGAAAACAATTGTTTTTTTCCCTTTTATTCATAATCCCTGCTTTATAATTCGAGCATTTACAGGAGAGATTTTGACTTTAGTGTGGTGTCAATACCTTCGCCAAATGAGCGGGGCTGAAGCCGCCTGCTCAATACATGGAAGCCCGCTGGGCTAGGTTCGAGTCGGATTTATCCGACTTTCATGCCCTGAGGCAGGACTTTAGTCCGCACCAGAGCTTGGGTGGTATTTTTTCCACAGGATATAAAACTATCTCTGCAAAAAGCGTACCCTTTTTTATTTGAAATACAATTCTGCTAGAAAAAATGCGCGCTGTAGCCCTGCAAAAAGGTTGCCCAAAAACGGCGAAGGTATTGGTTCATGGGACTATAATGAATCTCTCCCTACGATAGTAAATTTAATGATGGATTACCTCAGCTATGTGAAGTATATCATTGTGGGGGAGTGCAACTAAATAGTGCGGTTGTCCCAGAGAGATAGCGGTACGCGCGTGCTTTTAACTTGCGTGCCTTTGACCAACATTTTCTTAGCATTTAGCGCAGAGACGCTCACGCCAAATATCACGTTGGGGGAAGGGTACCCAAGCCCGCAACGCGCGCGTTGCAGGCTGTTTATTCCGCAATTTGCAGAAAGGCTTCTACAACTTGTGGGTCAAAATGCTTTCCTGACTCCTCTTGAATATATGTTAAAGCTTCTTCTTTTGTCCATGCTTCGTGATAAGGACGTGCATTAATGATTGCATCCCAAACATCTGTTATGGCAAAGATGCGGGCGGAGAAAGGGATGCGTTCTTTAGCCAGACCATGCGGGTATCCGCTACCATCCCATTTTTCGTGATGGTAAAGAACGATATCTAGAGATGGTTTGAGATAGTCAATTTCTTTGAGCATATCGTAACCGTATTGGGGGTGCTGATAAAGCATTTTCCATTCTTCAGGGGTGCAGGGACCTGGTTTGAGTAAAATGGTGTCAGAAATGGCTATTTTGCCTATATCGTGAAGCAAAGCACCGCGCTTGATATGAGCGAGTTTGTCCCCGTAAATGCCTAAGTTTTGTGCTAACTCTAGGGTTAGGTTAGCTACGCGTTCTGTGTGTCCTTTGGTCTCATAATCGCGTAGTTCGAGGGCACGTGCCCATCCTTCGAGAGTGGTTTCGTAAGCCAACTCAAGTTCGATCTTGGAGTGCCTTAACGCGCTTAATAGTGAGTGGTTGTCAATAGCAATGGCGGCTTGCTGAGCAAGGGTTTCAAGAATCGACATCCATTCGGGGCTTCTTTTTTCATCGGTGCGATGAAAAACTTCGAGAATTCCTTTTAGCTTTCCTTTTACGAGTAGAGGTACCCCGATATAAGTTGAGAAATTCTCATCCTGCCAACGCTGGGGGGTATTTTCTTTGTGCGTTTCTTCCGTTAAGTTGTAGGTTTTTACAGTTTTTCGTTTAAGAGCGGCTTTTCCAGCGTAGCCTTCGCCAACACGTAAAACTGTTTTTTTTGTGCCTGAAGGTGATTGAAAGCCGTATTGGGCTGTGCAGGTTAATGAAAGAGTGATTTCGTCAAAAATAAGCAGATCTGCCGCATCTACAGATAAATTTTTAGCAATTTCTTTTATGACTTTTGCGATCATTTGTTCTTGGTTTGTGCGGGTGATGAGGGCTGTATTTATGGCATTAATGGTGGCAAGGTTTTTTACTTGTCTTTCAATATCGTTTTTGCGCAGGATTTGTTCTGTAATATCATCCAAAAGAACTAAGATGCCCCGCGGTTCTTCTTTTGCGCCACGAATAGAGGTAAAAGTATAGCGGACATAAACTTTCCTTCCCCACTTGCTTGTGTACGCCATTCGATTTTTTACTCTTTCGCCTGTAGCGAGGCAAGTTTTAAAATCTGGGGTAAAGCTACTTTGAGCAATAGGCGGGAAGGAGAGTAGGTTGATTTTCTTTGTGGCTTCTTTTGAGGGAGAGCCTATGATTTCGAGTGTGGCTTCGTTAACTGAGCGTATTTCTCCATCGGGGCTTGCCAGAAGGATGCCTATTGGGGAATTTTCAACAAGTGAGCGATATAGTTCTTCGTTCTCACGCAGCGTGTTTTCAGCTTTTATTCTCTCCGAAATTTCACGATTACTTGCC
This sequence comes from uncultured Anaerolineaceae bacterium, assembly GCA_964488755.1. Taxonomy (GTDB): domain Bacteria; phylum Chloroflexota; class Anaerolineae; order Anaerolineales; family Villigracilaceae; genus Desulfolinea. The sequence continues at coordinate 8,285 of CAZAWS010000023.1, forward strand.
CTATAGCCAACAAACTCACCAGTGGGTGAGGTAACAGGACGACAGGCGTGCTCTATCCAGATAACTTTCCCATTTTTTTGTTTTATACGAAAACGAATCTCTTGTGAGCTATATTCTTTTTTTATTTCCAGCCCGTGCTCGTTCCAAATATCTTTATCTTCGGGAAGGACAATTTCTTGAAGAAGGTCAGGGGTTTTAGAAAAATCTTCAACAGAATAACCGGTGATACGCTCACAAGAGGGTGAGATATAAGCTAGCTTCCCATCGGGGGTGCGCCAATACTCCCAGTCGTAGGTAAAGTCTGCTACAGTGCGGTAACGCGATTCGGCTTCACGGAGGGTGTTTTCGGCAATCCTTCGTTCTTTGAGCAGAGCATCAATTTGTTGAAAAATCCCATAAGAGAGTCTGCCGCCAATGATGACGACTCCAAAAATTATAGTGGCACTAATGATATCCACTCTTCTCATGGTTTTATCTTTTTCGGCAGATGTCGTTTGCATTTCTAGGTTACTATCGTAATAGATTCTGTTGGCACTCTCGCTAGAGCGTAAGAAGAGGGTATCTGCTTGTTTGAGAAGAAGAGATGTTCTTTTAGCGGTATCCAGTTTCAGGTCAGGGTCGTTTTCGCCGAGGCTTTCATCCACTGTCGCAATGAGTTCTTTGGCGATTTCTTCCAAATCGAAGAGGCGTGGCGAAAGTTCTAATACCGCTACCTGATAGCCTTCACTTTCTGGACGATAATAGGTGATTTTGCGTTCTATTTCATTCATTTCGCCGAAGTTTGCGGGGATTATTTGCTCTAGATCTCCACCATTTTGCAGGACAAATAGAATGTCGTGTGTTTCCTTAATGAGTTTTTCTATTCTTTTTTCTGCATGGTCAAGGTCGCGCGGGTCATCAATGGTGTCGATTTTATTAAATTCGTTTTCAAGAGCCGTAAGTTGGGTAAAAATCATTTGCCCCAAGTATTGTTGTATATCTTGTTGGTCTGCACGCTCCGTGTAGATATTGCTAATATGGTTTCTGAAAGAAAAACTAAAAATAACGATAATCAATCCCGCACTAAAAATAAAAAAAAGATTTAACGTTCTAGCTAAAATGGGTTGCTTGAGTTTATTTTTCATTGTGGCGCACCAAAACCGTACTTTTCAAAGATAGCTTGTCCTTCTTCTGTAATAGCATAGTTCATAAAAATATCAGCAAGTTCTGGCTCTTTTGCTGTGCTGAGTTTAGCTAAAAACAATTCCTTTACTGGGAAAAAATTAGTAGGAAGGGGGAGCACATCCATATAAGTGGCATTATCTCCCCAAGTGGAAACGGCATACCAATTGACAACAATATCGGCTCTTTGTTCTACTAAGGCTGAAACTAAGTCTTTAGAATCGGTGGTTAGTTCATGTGCATTTTGCAAAACATCTTCGTAAAGCCCCTCTTGTTCTAGTACCTGACGTGTTTCTTTGCCAATACTGCCGCTCTCTGGGTTTCCTATAACAAGATAATAATCTGGGTTTATTAGGTTTTCAAGATTTGCGCTGATATTAAGCGGATTCCCCTCTTGTACCATTAGTGCGGCGCGGTTATACCCGACTAATTCTACTCTATCGATAAGGTCTTTTTCTTTTGCGCTTTCTATATAACTTGCGGAGCCGGGAAGGTAAAGGTCGCCTACGCCGTTGATTTCGATAGAGCGCAATAAGTTTCCAGACCCCCCTTTAATGATAATAACTTTTATATTTTCTTGCACTTCTATGATATCAGCTATTTCTCTCATCGGTCTATACATGGTGATGCCGCAATAAATGAGTAATTCTTTTTGGGGAGCAGGCGTAGGTGCACAAGCAGAAAGCCCCGTAATCAGGATTATAAAAATGCTGAGGTTGCGAAGATGTATTTTCATTTTATGAAACACAAAAAACGCTTTATATTTTCTCCCCGAAAAACTGTGCATTATAGAAATCTGCAATGATTGGGAGAAACTGTCATCTCAAATCTTCTTGCTTCTTATTATAACCATGATAAGGAAAATAAAAAGAGGAGTTTTATAACAAATGCAGAACAACTGATTTCCTCTTCTGCATCGTGCTATAATTCTATACGCTATTCTCCTGAAATATAAGAGGTTTCTGCTATGAATAATCGTAATATACCACGCACATCATCTCGCGGCGGGACGGGATTCCTGCCCCCCACAATTACTCGCATTGAAGATACGGGGCTTCCTGAACTTTGGTTGCAGGATCTAGCATTAAAAATACTCTATTCACAGGGATATCTTTCAGGCTTTAAGGTTGCCGAAGAACTAGCCCTTCCCTTTGCAGGTGTGACCGATAAAATTCTCAATGAACTCAAAAAAGAGAAATTGGTCGAAATCAAATCTGCTAGACAGGCAGGGCTTGGCTCTAGTTCTTATCTTTATGCAATGACAAGTAAAGGCAATGAACGCGCTCAAGAGGCGATGGATCGTAGCCAATATGCAGGAGCCGCGCCTGTTCCCCTTGAAACCTATAATAACGCTGTCCGAAACCAATCGCAGGGACGAGTTGTCGTTACCTCTCGCTCAATGCGTCAACTAATGTCGCAACTGGTGCTCAACGAAGTCACTTTTCAACGCTTAGGACCTGCCCTTAACTCTGGTGCTTCCATTTTTCTTTACGGACCGCCCGGGAACGGCAAAACCAGCATCGCTCGTTCTTTTGGCAATTTAATCATGAGCCAAAATATGTATATCCCCTTCGCCCTTTATGTGGACGGGCAAGTTATCAAAATGTACGATTCTGTTAACCACGAACTCGTTAAAGAAGATGGCGCAACAAAACGCGGCACGGGTTCGCTCAAAACAGGGATACGCCGTGACCCGCGTTGGGTTAAAATCAAACGTCCCTTCATCGTGGTCGGTGGTGAGCTAACCCTCGCAGGGCTAGACCTTGTTTTTGACGACACCAATAAATTCTACGAAGCTCCCTTCCAAGTTAAGGCAAATGGTGGCATTTTATTAATTGATGATTTTGGCAGACAACAAGTCCGCCCGCGAGATTTGCTCAACCGCTGGATTGTCCCTCTTGAAAATCGCGTTGATTTTCTCACCCTGCATACGGGGCGCAAATTAGAAGTTCCCTTCGATGTGCTGGTTGTTTTCTCCACCAATCTCCCGCCAAAAGACCTCGTAGATGAAGCCTTTTTGCGCCGTTTGCGCCATAAAATTAAAATCGGAGACCCCTCCTTCGAGGGCTATAGAGAAATTTTCCGGCGTGTAGCCCAAGCCAAGGGCGTTCAATATAACGACCAGGGTCTTGCCTATTTACTTCAAGAATGGTATATCAAGCATAATCGCAAGCTACGCGCCTCACATCCCCGCGATATTTGCGATCAAATTCTCGACATCTCACAATATCTCTCTGTAGAACCCGTTATGACGCGTGAATTGATAGACAGTGCCGCTCAAGCCTACTTTGTTGATCTTTAACCCCCCTCTAACTCCCCCCACAAAGGGGGGAGAACCTATTTTATGCTAAATACTCTTTCTACGCCCATTATTTTTGCCCATCGTGGCGCATCAGCAAATGCCCCAGAAAACACCCTCGCCGCATTTAAACTAGCCTTAGAACAAGGCGCAGATGCAATTGAATTAGATGTAAAACTCAGCGCAGATGGAATTCCGGTTGTCATCCACGACCCAACTGTAGATAGAACAACAGACGGGAGCGGAACGGTCGCGAATTTGAGCTTGAGTGCCCTCAAAGAGCTAGATGCGGGAGATGGGCAAAAAATCCCCACCCTAGACGAAGTTTTTGAGCTTGTGGGGGGACAACTTCTCATCAATGTAGAGTTAACCAACTACAAAACGAGCAACGACCAACTCGTAAATAAAGTGGTTGAGGTTGTAAAAAAACACAATCTTGCCGATGGCATCATCTTCTCTTCTTTTCTCCCTAAAAATCTAAAGCGTACCGCTAAACTTCTTCCCCAAACCCCGCGTGGAATTTTAGCTCTCCCTAATTTATTAGGCTTCTTTGTTCGCAAAATTCTTTTTAGAAATGGCGATTATCAAGCCCTGCATCCACATCTTAAAGACACATCAAAAAAGCAAATAGAAAACGCACATGGCATCAATCGCCGCGTCCACGCGTGGACAGTAAACGATCCCGCAGATATGCGTCGCCTCGCTGATTGGGGCATAGACGGCATTTTTACCGATGATGTAAAGTTGGCGGTGAAGGTGTTGCGTAATATAAAAGAACCCGTTCCCTTGAAGGGAACAGGTTCTTCTAGCCGCTGAAATTTTTTTCTGATAAAGTCTAATAAAAAAATAAGGTAGTGGTTCTAAAGTAACTGATAAGTTTTTTTCGTA
>CAZAWS010000024.1:0-12512 GCA_964488755.1 uncultured Anaerolineaceae bacterium
CCCTATTTGACCGCCAAGATTTTGAGCAACTGCCATAAAGGCTTCAAAATCTAGTTATTTTCGGCAAATCGGATGTTTAAAGTCTGATGTCTGAACGCTTACAGATAAAGATGCAGAGGGTGAGGAAAAGACGTGTACTTCCAGCCTCTGCCTTTTAAAGGGTTTCAAGCCTAAAACGCGCGCGAAGCGTTTTTTGTCAGCATCCTAAGAAAAATAAGCGTGGACGATAATTTTAGAAATGGAAAAATCAAATGAGTGGTAAATCCAAAAAAGAATTAATTGCAGCGTTAAAAAAAGCACAAGAAGAAATCGTATTCTTGAGGCAGAGAGAAGAGCGATATAGAACTTTAGCTGAAAACGCTAGCGATTATACGTGGGTTTTAGAGTTGGATACCATGGAAACGGTTTATGCTAATGCGGCGGTAGAAAGAATTTTGGGCTATACCCCAGATGAAGCAATAAAAATGCCTATGTCTGAAAAATATCCACCTGCTTCTTTGAAAATGATAGAGAAGGTGCTCAGCGAGGAGTTGTCTGTAGATGAGGGGAGTGAAAATGGGCGTTCAAGAACGATGGAGCTGGATGCGTATCATAAAGATGGACATCTTATTTGGGTAGAAATGACAACCCGTCCACTGCGAGATGATAGAGGGAAACCCGTAGCGATATTGGGGATTACGCGTGATATTACAGAGAGAAAAGAGGCAAAAAGAACATTAAAAGAAAGTGAAGAGAAGTTTCGGGGTCTTATCGAATCTTCTAATGATTGGGTTTGGGAGGCAGACGCAAAGGGCGTTTACTCTTATGCCAGCCCACAAGTTTATGAAATTTTGGGTTATAAGCCTGAGGAGGTTGTGGGGAAATCTCTTTTTAGTTTTCTTTTGCCAGAAGAAAAAAAGAAGATTTCTGAAAGATTTATGGAGAAAATTGCAGTCCGCAACCCCCTTATCTCTTTAGAAAGTATAAATTTACATAAAGGCGGGCAAAAAATTATCATCGAAACCAATGGGCATGCCTCTTTTGATAAAAGGGGAAATTTTTCTGGGTACAGAGGTACCAATAGAGATATAACAGGAAGGAAAGAATACGAGCAAGAGCGCGAAAGTTTTATTATTTCATTAATGCATAGAAGTAGATTATTGCAAACGGGTGCCAATATTTCTCGGTCGATTTTGTCTATTCTCTCAGTAGGTGAGTTATTAGAAAAAACCGTGGAATTACTACGAAAGGATTTTAACTATTATTACGTGGGTATTTTTTTGGTAGATAAGGATAAAGAGTTTGCTTATTTAAAAGCAGGCACAGGTGATGCAGGCAAGAAAATGCTTGCCGATAAACATAAATTTAAAGTAGGTGGGCAGTCAATGATAGGGTGGAGCATCGCAAATGCCAAAGCGAGAATAGCCCTCGATGCCGGCAAAGATGCTGTTCGTTTTGCTAACCCACTCTTGCCTAAAACGCGCTCAGAAATGGCTCTCCCGCTGGTGATAAGAGACGAGGCTATTGGTAGCCTAATTGTGCAAAGCATTGAAAAATCAGCTTTTACGGAAGAAGATATTTCAGCATTAGAAGTAATGGTAGACCAATTAGCCATTGCTATTCAAAACGCGCAATTATACGAACAAGCTCAAAATGAAATAAAAGAACGTAAGCGAGTAGAAAGGGCTTTGAAAAAAGCCGAAAATTTTCTAGCAAATATCGTAGACTCTATGCCCTCGGCACTGATTGGGATAGATGCAAACGGGAAAGTAACGCAGTGGAATAACGAAGCCGAACGCGTTTCAGGCTTGACATCTGCCCTTGCACTTGGTCGCCAATTTGAAGAGGTGTTCCCTCGATTATCCACCGAACTTGAGCGTGTGCGTATTGCTATGAAAACGCGAGAAGTGCAAGTAGACCCTAAAAAATACTATAGCGAAAATGGAGAATTCCACTACGAAGACGTGACCATATATCCCCTCGTAGCTAATGGCATTGAGGGGGCAGTTATTCGTGTAGATGATATAACTGAAAAAGTACAAATTGAAGAGCTTATGCTTCAAAGTGAAAAAATGCTTTCGGTGGGAGGCTTAGCCGCAGGGATGGCACACGAAATCAACAATCCGCTTGCAGGCATAATGCAAACCGCCTCAGTAATGAGCAATAGATTAACCAGTACCAGTCTTCCCGCAAACCAACGCGTGGCAGAAGAAATAGGAATATCGATGGCGGATATTCATGCCTTCATGGAGTCTCGTGGTATTCCCCGCATGTTAAATGCCATCAACGAATCGGGGCAGCGAGTAGCAGAGATCGTAGATAATATGCTTAGCTTTGCACGCCGAAGCGGTGCAGCAAAAACTACTGTAGATTTAGCTCAATTACTTGATAAAACATTAGAGCTTGCTGCAACTGATTATGACCTTAAAAAAGAATATGACTTCAAAGCCATTAAAATCGTAAAAGAATACGAAGGAGATTTACCCTATATCGCTTGCGAAGCAAGTAAAATACAGCAAGTCTTTTTGAACATCTTGCGTAATGGTGCCCAAGCCATGCACGAGGTTCCTAAAAAAGAATATGAACCGCAATTCACCTTACGTATATCGCATGAAGAAGAACCTGAAATGTTTCGTATAGAAATAGAAGATAATGGTCCTGGCATAGACGAAGAAATGCAAAAAAGAATCTTCGAGCCTTTCTTCACCACTAAAGCCGTTGGCGAAGGCACTGGCTTAGGGTTAAGTGTCTCATTTTTTATTATTAGCGAAAATCACAAAGGCACATTAGAAGTAGAATCAGAACTAGGACAGGGCGCAAATTTTATTATTCATTTACCCCTAGAAGGGAGTGAGAAATGAAAACTATTCTAATCCTCGATGACGAAGAAGTGATTCGAGAAGCATTTACTGATTACTTTGAAGACAATCTTTGGATTCCGCTACAAGCTGAAAGCGCAGAAGACGCGCTCAACTTGTTAAAAACGGAATCCCCCTCAGCGGCTGTAGTGGATATTCGCCTCCCCAATATGAGCGGCGGGGATTTTATCCGTGAGGCACTTTTATTTAAGCCAGAGATGGTTTTTGCCATTTGTACTGGTTCTCCAGAATATCTTGTTCCTGTAGATTTACAGACAAAGGCACAAGTTTCTCAGCGTATCTTCAAAAAACCAGTTGCTAAACTTTTTGAACTGGAAGCAGAGCTTCTTAGGCTCATTGAAGAGATGAAGAAAAAGAGCAAGAAATGAACCCAGTCCCCCCTGTTAAGATACTCATCATAGACGACGAAGCCATTATTCGCCAGAGTTTTTCTGACCATCTTGAAGACCTTGGTTACGATGCAATCACCGCGAATAATGGTCGTGTTGCTTTAGAAGTTTTGGAAAAAGAGTCCCCAGACTTGATTCTCACCGATTTGCGTATGCCAGAAATGGATGGGCTAGATGTGATTAGACATGTTCTAAAAAAACATCCAGATATGCCCATTGTCATCATCTCTGGCGCAGGACGAATAGCTGACGCTATAGAAGCCCTGCGCTTAGGTGCTTGGGATTATATTCTCAAACCAATCAGAGAAATGTCTATTTTGGAGCATCTTGTTAAAAGAGTGCTCGATAAAAAGAAACTCCTTCAAGAGAATTGTGATTATCATGAAAACCTAAAATCTATGGTGCATGAGCAAACTGTAGAGATTAGACAATCAAAAGAACGCACCGAAGAAATCCTAAATGCCGTCCAAAGCGGTGTGATGGTGATAGATGCAAAAACACATGAAATTATCGAAGTGAACCCAGCCGCGGCAAGAATGATTGAAGCCACTGAAAAAGAAATTGTAGGCAAAATTTGCCACGATTTTATTTGCCCGGCTAAAGAGGGTGAATGTCCCATCTCCGATAAAGGCGAAAACGGAGATAATGCTGAGCGTGTTCTGCTTACAAAGAGCGGGAGAAGAAAAAATATAATTAAAACGGTTGTGAAAATTACGTTAGATGGGCGAGATAGTCTCTTAGAAAGTTTCATAGATATTACAGAGAGAGTTCAAGCAGAAGAACAGTTACGAGAGAGCGAAATTCGTTATCAAGCCATTATTGATGTTCAGGCAGACCTTTTATACCGTTATTCTTCTGATGATGAAATTACCTTTGCAAATAAGGCTTTTTGTCAGTTTTTTGGCATCAATGAAAATGAAGTGATTGGAAAAAAACGCTTTAATTATATACCCTCTGAATACCACGAATCTGTTCGCAATGTGACAGCCAGCCTAAGTGCTGAAGAGCCAGTTTTAATACACGAGAATCAAAATGAAACTTCAGAAGGAGTGTTTTATTGGCTTCATTGGACCAATCAAGCCATTTTAAATGATGCTGGTGATATTCTAGAATATCAATCAGTGGGTCGTGATATTACAGAAAAAAAAAGGATGGAGCGTTTACAAAACCTGCTCTATCGAATTTCACAAGCCGCTAATCGCGCGCATACGCCAGACGACCTTTACCCTGTTATTCATAAGGTTATTCAGGAAGTTATGCCCGCCAAGAATTTCTATATTGCCTTGTATGGTGAAAAAACTGATCGTATCGAATTTGTGTATTTTGTAGACGAAGAAGATGAAAAACCACAATTACACCTTCTTTCTCGTGGGCTAACTGCCTATGTTTTAAGAACCGCCAAGCCATTACTCTGTACTGCTGAAAAATATGATGAACTGCTTGAAGAAAAAGAAATAACAGAAGCGGGCGCACCTTCTCCCGTTTGGCTAGGTGTTCCCCTTATTGTTCAAGGAAAGACAATCGGCGTAATGGCAACGCAACATTACCAAGATGAAAATGCCTATGGGCAAGAAGAAAAAACAACGCTAGAAATTATCTCCTCTTCGGTTTCTAGCGCAATCGCTCGCCAAATAGCCCAAGAAGAAACGCGTAGTTTTGCCCAGATGAATGCCCTGCTTTATCAATCTAGCCAGCAACTTAGCGTATCATTAAGTTTGCCCTTGCTCTATCAAAGGCTGTACACGCTAATTTCTGCCTCAATGGATTGTGACACCTTTATTATCTCCTCCTACGATGAGCAAGAAGAGATGATCCACGCTCAATATATTATCCATGAAGGAGAAGAGCAAGATGCCACAACTTTGCCTTCAATTTCATTAGAACCAGAAGGACAAGGGACACAAAGTCAAGTAATTCGTAAAGCCACTTCGCTAATTATTAATGACTATATGGCATATAGAAAAAAAACGAAAAGAGGTTATTATATTAGTGATAATGGTGAAGTCGGTAACTATGGCGACAAGCCTCAAGGAGAGAAAAGCACACAATCTGTTTTGGCTACCCCGCTAAAATTAGATGAAAAGGTTGTTGGCGTTATACAAGTTATGAGTTATGAACGCAATGCCTACACCCAATATCAACTTAGTTTTTTAAACGCACTTTCTTCGCAAATCAGTCTTTCCATTAACAATGCAGAACTTTTTGAACAAGCGCAAGCAGAAATAAAATTAAGAGCAGAAGCAGAAAAAGAACTTCAAAGTGTGAACCTTGCATTAGAAGAACGCGTAAAAAAACGTACCAATGAACTTAGTGAACGTGTTGGTATGGTAAATAAGCTCAATCTTGGCATGTCAAACTTGCTTGAAGATTTAGAAATTGAAAAAGCAATTGCCGAAGACAATGCCGAAAACCTAAAACAAGCCAACGCCGAGCTTGAGTCCTTTTCCTATGCTGTCTCACATGATTTGCGCGCCCCGCTACGCCACATAGAGAGCTTTACCAATCTTCTTCACAAAAACCTTGAAGGCGACCTAGATGAAAAATCAATGCGTTATATAAATCATATCGTTGCTTCCACAGAAAGGATGAGGAATTTAATTGAAGATTTGCTGACACTCTCGCGCACAAGCAGAGCGGATTTGCATATCAAAGCACTGGACATGAATGCCATTATCGAAAGCGTACGTGTCAACCTACTTCAGGAGGTGAGTGAACGTGAGATTGCATGGAGAGTTGCTCCCCTCCCTCTTATCCAAGGAGATGCAGGGCTAATAGAAATTCTCTGGGAAAATCTAATCGGGAACGCGGTAAAATATACGCAAACACGTAAAAAAGCCATCATAGAGATTGGTATATTGGCGTCTGCTGAAACACCCATTTTCTTCATTCGAGATAATGGTGTGGGTTTTGCTCCAGAGTATAAGAAACAGTTGTTTAAGGTTTTTGAGCGTCTTCATAAAAGCGATGATTTTGAAGGCTCAGGCGTTGGCTTGACAACTGTGAAACGCATCGTAGAAAGACATAGCGGAGAAATTTGGGCAGATGGTGAAGTTGACAAAGGCGCAACTTTTTATTTTTCTTTAGGTGATAATGAATAGTGACCAGTAAGATCAAAACAGGAAAGAACATGACGATACCCATCAAATTACTTTTGCTTGAAGATGACGCGCTTGACGCAGAACTCAATATCACCGCGTTAGAAACAGAGGGCTACGAGTGTGAATGGAAACGGGTTCAGACTAAAGATGAGTTTATTGCCGCATTAGAAAAGCCAGATTACGATATTATTTTTATTGACTATAACCTCCCGGCTTTTGATGGCATGTCGGCTTTATATATTTTGGGTGAGCATGAACTAGATATCCCCGCCTTGCTGGTTTCAGGAAATTTGGAGAAAGAATTAGCTATAGATAGCATGAAGGCAGGCGCAGTAGACTATGTGCATAAAGATCGCTTGAATCGTTTAGTCCCTTCTGTAAAGCGGGCTTTAAAAGAAAGTGAATTACGCCGTACTGAAAGAGCGCAAGCAAATAATCTCTCTCTTTTTAACAAACTTAATCAAGCCGCGAATAGCGGTGCCAGCATTGATGCTTTGGTTGAGATTCTTGCAATAGAGACAAGTAATTATGCTAATTATTTTGGGGCAACAACTTTTTTGCTAAATGAGGAGAAAGAGTATTTTGAAATGCGGTATCTAGTTTTGCCTGCTGATATGCGTAGGAAGTTAGAAAAAATAGTTAATCAGAGCTTTTCTCCTATCCGCATTCCAGTTGATTCGCTAAGAATGATGCGGGAAACTATTGAGAATAAAGAAATAAAAATTATCGATACAGAGAAAGAAGTAGAGCAATTTTTATCTGAAATTATTCAGGTAGCCATACCAAAAACTTTTCCCGTACCCCTTGATAAGCTTTTTTCATTAATCAGAAAAACATTTCATCTTAGCGCGATTGTTTTTTTACCTTTAGTTATAAAAAAAGAAGAAATAGGCATTTTAGTATTCCCTTATAAGGAGAGTATATCCTCACATGATATTCAGCACATGGAGGCTATAACTGAACAGCTTACTGAAATTTTTTCCCGAAAAATAGCAGAAGAAGAGGTTGGAAAACTACAGCATCAGCAAAAATTAATTTTAGATTCAGCAGACGAAGGGATTGTAGGGGTAAATACAGAAGGCAAGCTTACTTTTGCAAATCCATCAGCTTGCCTTCTGTTAGGGGAATCTGAAGAAGAAATGCGCGGTAAAGAAAGCCATGCCATTTTTCGACCTAAAAATAAGGCTGGGCGTGTTTACAGTAAAGAAGAGTGCCCGATTTTTGCCACTTATACTTTTGGTGAAAATGTATATGAGGAAAATGCAGAGTTTTTGCGTAAAGGGTCAGGTTATTTTTCAGTTCTTTTTTCTAGTACGGTGATAGATGAAGAGGGAGAAAGAATCGGGGCAGTTATCACGTTTAGGGATATCAGCAAGCAAGTTGAAGCCACGCGTGAAAATTCTCGTTTGGCAGAGGTAGTTGAGCAATCGTCTGTCACAGTTGCGATCACAGATTTAGAGGGCAACCTTGTCTACGTTAATCCATTTTTTGAAAAAAGTAGTGGCTACAGTGCTGACGAAGTTTTGGGTGAGAATCCGCGCATTCTTAAAAGCGGAATCCAAGATAAAGATACCTACAAAGGTTTATGGGAAACCATTATAAAAGGAGAGACCTGGCATAATACGCTCGTTAATAAACGCAAAGATGGTAGTTTATATTATGAAGATGCAAATATATTTCCAATAAAAACACCAGAGGGAGAAGTTATTAATTTTGCCGCTGTAAAACGAGATATTACAGCACAGGTAGAAGCTGAAGAACAAATTCGCTTACAGCTTTCTCGTTTAGATTCATTGCACTCAATTGATACTGAAATTTTATCAAATTCAGATTTAAAGGCAATTTTAGATGTTGTTTTAGCGCAGGTTAAAAAAGGGCTTGGCGACGCCGTTCGTATTTTGCTATATAATCCTGCTCTAAATTCTTTAGAATACTTTACTCAATTTGGTTTTAGTACGGATAAGCCAGCATATAAATTTTTACGTTTAGGAAAAGGACTTGCAGGGAAAATAGCCCTAGAGCGAAAGGCAAACTTTATTCAAGATTTAAGTAAAGAAAAAGAGACGCTTGCCGAAATGCCCCTATTGCCCGCTGAAAACTTTCATAGTTATTTTGGTTTTCCTTTACTTTCGCAAGGAAAACTCAAAGGTGTCTTAGAAATTTTTTACCGTGAACCTACAGCCTCAGATGAAGTGCAGAGTAAATTTTTAGAAATGTTGGCTGGACAAGCCGCGATAGCCATTGACAACACTACCTTATTTGAAGAGTTGGAAAGAAATAATATGGAATTGCGCCTAGCCTATTTGAGCACGCTAGAGGGCTGGGCGCGTGCTTTAGAGTTGCGCGATCTTGAAACACTCAATCATAGCCGCCGCGTCACCCAATTAACGGTGGAGTTGTCTAGAGTTATGGGGATAAATGCAGAAAAGATAGAGGATATTCGCCGAGGTGCTTTATTGCACGATATTGGGAAAATCGGTGTGCCTGACGCGATATTTAAAAAAACGGGACCTCTGAATACAGAAGAATGGGTGGAGATGAAAAGACATCCCGTTTTTGCCTATGAGATGCTGAAAGATATTGACTATCTGAAGCCTGCCTTAGACATCCCCTACTGCCATCATGAAAAATGGGATGGTAGTGGATACCCTCAAGGTTTAAAGGGGGAGGAAATCCCCCAATTTGCCCGCATTTTTGCCCTTGTAGATGTATATGATGCCTTGACCCATAGGCGTCCCTATCGCAAAAATACATGGAGCAAAAAAGAAGCCTTAGCCTATATTCAGGAGCAATCAGGAACGCACTTTGACCCACAGATAGCAGATATCTTTATAAAGATGATGGAAGAAAGGGATGAAGATTAAGGAATAAACCTACCCTGTGGACAGGGCTGAACAGTTAGCGCGCAAAAGGCACTCGCTTTTTTAGAAAAACCGAGTGCCTTTTGTGTGCTAGTGCCCCCGCTGAGACTCGAACTCAGGCTTTTAGCTCCGGAGGCTAACGCTCTATCCACTGAGCTACGGGGGCAATGATGCGCTAGTTTTATAGCAGCGCGGAAAAGATTTTACCACAGGGGGAGATGTGAAATATGAAAACTATGGTTCTTTAGGATTTCGAGATAAAGTGCTAGTAAGCCATATAATTATCCACAGATTTCGCTATTATGCCTTAGGCGAGCTTATTATTTTGTTGAATTTCCCAATAACATTTCAGCAATTTCTTCTGCAAGTTCAGCATTGTTTTCTTCCAACAAAACCACCAAAGCCAGTGGCGTGCCTTGCCAATTTAGGGGCGTACCAGCTAACAACCAAGTGATATTTTCTTCTTCACTCGCGTTTAAAAATTGCCAATAAGCGCGCCCTTTTGTTGAAAAATTTTCCACTAAAAATTCACTTTCAGCAGGGGGGAAAAGCTCAGTAGCCTCACCCAGCGCAGGCAAAATTACCCATCCACTTTGGGGCGTATTCACGGCTAATGCCAAGCGTGGTGCGGGGGCAATTCCTCCGTTGCTTAGTGCGCTAGCAAGTATTGCCATTTCTACGGGACTATTCTCTGCTACAGGAATGCGAAGGTTGGCATATACTTCCGAAGTTTTTAAAACTTCGGAAATATATGCCAGTGGAAGTGGATATGCGCCTTGCGTAGCACGATTTAGGAGAGGGGAATCTTCATCTTTTAGGATGGATTCATTAAGCAGATTTGCGTCAAAAGTGGGATGGGATGCCATCACCAAAATTTCGCCGCTTTGGGCGTTGACGAGAACGACCGCGCCCCTATGCTTGCTGAGGCGTTGGTCAACATCTTCCTGGAGTTGAGCATCGAGACTTAAGCGCACATCTAGTCCTGGAGGGGGTTGCCCATAAAGCAGATGATGCCACCAAATCAATAAAGCAGGGTTGCCAGCTAAGCCGCGCAAATAATCATCAAGAGCAGATTCGATTCCAGCCTGCCCATAAGTGGGGTTTGTATACCCGACAATGGGGGAGAGATTGGGGTATAGGTATTGGCGAATAAATAAATCATCATCTAGGCGTCCGTCTTCGAGTGGGTAAGGGGTAAAGATTTCGCTACGAGGGGTTGAGACATTTATAGGCGTATTACTTCTATCGAAAATTGTGCCACGTTTAACGTATAAATCGGCTAAGGCACGGCGAGGGTTGTCGGTGCGTGTAAGCAAATTGGGACCATGAACGATTGCCCACCATCCATTAATCAGGGCGGAGGAGAATAATCCCAGCATGAGGAGCGCGTATAGAAAGTGATAGGGCTGAGGCTTGGGCAGGAGGGCGGGTTCTTCGGTTTCATTGCTAATTTTCAGAAGCAAGAGGAGGGCAACATAAGAAGTTAGTAGAGAAGAACCACCATAAGAGATGAAGGGCAGAGTTACGCCTGTAAGAGGTATGAGGCGCAAATTCCCACCGATGATGAGGAGGGATTGGACGCCAATATAAATTGTTAGCCCCGCAGATAATAATCGCAAGTATCGGCTGGGGGCACGAAGGGCAGTAATCATGCCGCGGGTCAGGAAGATGCCGAGGAGGGCAAGCAAGCCTAAAGTCCCCGCGAGTCCCGTTTCTTCCGCTAAAGAGGTGAAAATAAAATCAGAGTGAGCAACCGGTACGAGGGCGGGCGATCCTATCCCAATCCCACGTCCCCACAAACCGCCGTTGGCGATTGCCATTAGCGATTGAATAATCTGATAACCGCGTCCGCTTGGGTCATCCCATGGGGAAATCCAGATGGCGAGGCGGGTATGGATGATGCTGATGAAAAAGTAGCCAAGTAGGGCAACTAAAATAAGGCTTGCGGCGTTGATGAACAAGACGCGTTTTCGTCCAATGGCGAGGTAGAGGACGCTGGCATAGAGCATGATGAGGATAGATGCCGCGCCGAGATCGCGCTGGGCAATGAGTAAAAGCAGGGCGATGCCAGTGAGAAAGAGGGTGGGAAAGATGAGGGGGAAGGCTTTTTGGCGTTGTTGGGATGTGGCGGCAAGGTAGGCAGAGAGATAGATGACGAGAAGTAATTTGAGTGGTTCAGAGGGTTGCAGGTAGATGCCGCCGAATCCGAGCCAGAGATGGGGTTCTACGCCAAGCGGATTTGTGCCAAAAACAAGCGTGAGGGCGGTGAGAACTAGCCCACTAACAAGGAGGATATATTTATAACGGCGCAAGCTAGGAAGTAGGTTATGCCATTTAATGCCGATAACGAGAAGGGTTATGCTGATGGTGAGCCAGAGAGTTTGGCGCATCCCAAAGGTGGGAGTGAGTCGCCAAATTGTGAGAAGCCCCCATCCGCTGAGGAGGGAGGCAATGGGGAATAGATAGCGGTCTCTATCGGGAAGATTTTTCTTGAGGCTTTTTTCTGCGAGGGTTGCTAGGGCGAGCCAAGTGAAAAACCCTAGCCAGTGGGCGTGCCAGTTGGCGTGTCCATTGGCGATATACTCTATATCCCACTTGTGAGTGCGCACTAAGGGTGAGAGGGATAATATCAGGCTATAGAGGGCGAGGAAGAGGGCTGACAGCCAATGCAGAATGTTGAATTTTGAATGCAGAATGTTATTCTTCGTATTTTTCTTTTTTATATTCATTATTCCACATTTACTATTTTGAATTCTAGCAACCTGACACTTTTGTTAAACGGTTTCTTAAATCTCACGCAAAGCCGCAAAGTCGCCAAGAAAAACCTAAAAATTTTGCGTCTTGGTAGCTTTGTTTGCGTAGCGACCTTGTTATGTTGAAAACGGACATAATTTTTTATTATCGGCACCGTGCGGGGATTAATCCCCTGCTCAGTTCATGGAAGCCCTTCGGGCTAGAATTCAGTCCAGCGGACTTTCATGTGCTGAGCAGGCGGCTTTAGCCCCGCTCAATCCCAATCATATCAAAATGAAAGTTTATGACCGTGCCAAGTATAGCGTGGCGACCTTTGCGTGATGTAAAAAGTGCGATTTACGAAACTGTCGGATAGCTAGTTTTGAACTTAGGCGATTCGCGAAAAATAGTTATCTGAAACACATATTTCGTATTGCGTATTTCGTAATGCTTTTCCTTACGCAATACGTTTTACGCAATACGAAAACGGAGAATTTAAATTGTAAGCGTTCAGGGGACTCAAAATAGAACGCGGATTTTACGGATCAGACAGATTTTCGCGGATTTTAAAAA
>CAZAWS010000025.1:0-12093 GCA_964488755.1 uncultured Anaerolineaceae bacterium
AAAGGTCAGGCATTGTCCTGAGTTTATCGAAGGGGTGAGGGAAGTTCCAACAACCTTTTAGTGCTCCCTAGTTCTGGGATTTCTTCTGGCTTATATTTCAACCAAGACATTCTTTCCGCAGATTACGATTGAAATTTTCGATATAGCATTGCTCATTTTTTTATAAGGTCGAGCGATGCGATGACGTTCGCAAAAATCCCCAACAAATGTTGGGGATTTTTTTGTGAATTTGCTGGTGGCGGTCTCCTAGACCAGTGAATTTTACTTATATTATCCCCAAAAAATCTACGGGCTGCACTACAGGAAGAAGGGGGGGAGTATAGTCTGCTATATTGCGCGTAATTAGGTAGTCTACTTTACATTCTAGTGCAGAAATCATCTGAACAGCATCTTCAAAATCGCTATAGTCAAGGTTCAATGCCTGATCAATTGTGTTTTGGGTAACTGGAGCGATTCTAAGGATTTGCAACAAGTTAGTAATGCTTGCACGTGCCTTTGCAGAAGATTGGTCTTTCTGAATAAGATAAAAAAGAGTTGTGATGCTGTGCGCGGCAATAAAACCTTCAAACGCTCCTGTTTCTACCCCAGCTAATACATGCGCAGAGGCCTCGTAAAAAGGCGCCTTCCTTTGTAAGACATCTAAAATGACATTAATATCAATAAGAACGATTGGTTTAGTTACCATACTTCTCATCCAAATGTTTTTTATAGTCATTCATGCTAGTATCAGAAGACAATATGCCACTTAGCCGATAGACAATCGGGGCATTAGAGAGTATTTGTTGAGGTGGAATACTATAAAGATAACTCTCCACAAGAGAGGTCATTGTTGTGTTTTGCTCTTGAGCATAGAGTCTGAAGTTGTTGAGTAAATTCTGTGGAACACGTACAGTCAATTTTGTTTTTTGCATATCATTTCTCCTGACATACATAATACGTATATTCCGTACGTCTGTCAAGCGGTGTTTTGGATATTTCTGTTTCCTAAACCGCCGTATTTCATTCCCACATCCCATCTCTAATTTCTTTTTGACTCAAAATAGCCTCCAGCACACTTCCGCCTAGTGCAAGGGCTTTGTCTGAAATCATGGTGCAGTAGCGGGGATCGTCTCGAGGGTCTAGGTCGCCGATTTTTAAGCCTTTTTTTACGGTGAGACCGGGGCGAATTAGCCCGCGTAAAGAGCCATTAAAGGGGGCACGGAGCGGGATACCCTCTACTTCGCAAATAATATCGTCTTTGTCAAAATGGTCGCCTATATCGCCGTGTGCGGTTAGTTTTCCGTTGGCAGGGGCGCGCAGAACTCGTTCGGTGCGGATTCCTAGCACTTGTTCGGGGATGCCAGTATCGTCCATTGCTGAACCCTCCCAATAGACGCGTCCGAGGCTGTGACCGCGATTGGTTTCGATGACGGCGTGGCAGTTTTTGGGGGCAGTAAAGCCAGGTCCTAGCCCAATGCTTAGGGGCACCTCAGCAAGCTTAGGTTGCGCGCGTTTCCGCAGGGTTGCATCTATCAGCACAGAGATAGGGAAGGAATCCAAAACTGTTAAATCGGGGTCCACGATTACGGGAATCTCCCCATCTAATAAAGTTGAAAGAATTTTGTCTTGGGATACGCGGCGTCCGGTTAATCCCTCTATGGTAATTTCACCATCGTAGATGGCTTCGCTGAAGGATACTTTTCGGCGTACCGAGAGGGGCTGAGGAAGTTCGCTGATGATGACTTTTAGACCCGATTTGTGAAGTCTGTAGGCTATGCCGCTGGCGAGATCGCCACCGCCTTGAATAAGGATTATATTAGTGGTCATTTTGCTCCAAGTGAAGATGCCCAAAGGCATACAGGGTGAGGTAAATAAAGAGAAAAAAAACGGTAAAAAGGGCAGTAAAGCCTACCGCACTTTTGTTAAGGTCGCGGAGTAAGTGCCAAGATTCTCGTAAAATTTGGGTGGGGTCGTGGAGAATGTCCCAGCTATTCCAGCGTAGAAAACGCCCTAAATAAACGCCAATGCTACTAAGCAAAGAGACGCTAAAAACAAAAACCCAACCGAGCATTTTGCCAAAATTTCTATGAACAATCTCTTGCATTAGGTAAAGTGAAACGATTCCTAAAAGTAGTCCAGTCCATGATGTCCATATCAGCAAAATTACGTCAAACCAGAGCGGTGCACCGCCCCAGCCATTGGCGAGATGTTGAAAATCGGTGATGATATAAGGCGCATTTGGGAAAAAAACCAACCAAACCAGCGCAAAAATTGGCACAAAAAGATAAAGCAACACCCGTTTTAGCGAAAATGCGTAGGCAGTATATGCCATGATGAGCGGAATCCACGCTAAGAATAAATTCCATACCAAAAATGTGTAGCGAGACGAGTCTGTATACGCCACCCGTGCGCTCACCAATGTTACGCAGGTGATAGATGAGAAAGCGAGCAGCAAAAATATGGCAATTTTATAGCGATGGCGCAAGAGAGATTGAGAGAACTTTTTTAGCATTTTTTTTGCAGGCTGTAGGGGTGTAGCATGCTACACCCCTACAGCCCGCCCCTACAATTAGTTATCGAGAAAATCTAGGATGATGGGATTAACCTCAGCCGCGTTTTCATAATGTGGAATATGTCCGCTATTGGATATGGGACAGAAGCGCGCGTGTTTTAGGCTTGCGACAATCTGTGAACTTTGTGCGTAGGGGACAGTTTTATCTTGCTCCCCCCAGACGAGTAAAACGGGGATTCCTGTTTCTGAAACGCGTTCATAAATTGCTCTGTTTTCGCCAAGGGCGTCGTTTCTCATTGTAGAGAGAATGGCGCGCCCAAATCCGCTAATTTTGAGCTGGGGTTTGAATTTTTCGGTAAACGCGGCAACTAATTTAGGGTCGTAGAAATCTTGCCCAATGCCATTGGCAAGTGTTTTTGCGCCAAATAAGCCCATTAATAATTCGCCGAAAATGGGAAGCATCACTATTTTCAAGGCAGGCGTATGCAAAGCCTCTGCGCCCGCGGGCGCAAAAAGAGCAAGTTTCTTAATACGTTCTGGATATTGTGCGGTAAAAGTGGCTGTGATAGGACCGCCCATAGAAAGCCCAAAGAGATTAATTGGCTTTGTGATATTGAGGACATTCAGCAAATCGTAGAGTTGGGTGACAAAAAAGTCAAGATTGTAGGTGGCTTTCGGTCGGTCAGAATACCCGCGTCCGAATAAATCATAGCGAAGGACGCGGTAGCCTGCTTCGGTCAACGCGGAAAAGGTTGGCTCCCATATAAAATTGGGCACGGTGAATCCATGCACGAGAACGACTGTCTCGGCATTTTCATTGCCGACTAATTCATAGTGTGTGTGCCCCTTGGAAAGCGCGATAAAATCGCCATCAAGTTTTTCGCGAAAGGCGGGGGTAAGTTTTTCTGTTTCGTGAATGTAGGGAATGGACATGAGGCATATTGCCTAAAGCGTATTGCATAAAGCGTATTGCGTATTTTTATATTTTACGCAATACGCTTTAGTTTTTATATTTTCCCTAGTCCGCGCAAAACGCGCTCTGGCGTAAGCGGGAATTCATCAAACCAAACACCAGTCGCATCATGCACCGCCGCAAGAATACAAGCAGATGTTGGTACAGTCATCATCTCGCCAACACCGCGCGCACCCCAGGGACCGTTCGGGTCGCCGTATTCAACGATGACTGTTTTGAAATTGGTCGGAATATCCAAAACCGTAGGAATCAAATAAGTAGAAAGCTCAGATGTCTGAATATAGCCATTCTCATGGATGAAATTCTCCATGAGTGTATGCCCAATCATTTGGAGCGTACCGCCTTCAATTTGCCCAACCACCTGCTGTGGATTAATCGCTTTGCCCAAATCAGATGTAGAAATCATATTATGAATATGAATATGACCTGTTTCGGTATCCACTTCCAAATCTGCGACTTGGGCGCAATGTCCATACGCTACGTTGGGTATACATTTGCCCGTTTCGGGATCATAAGGTGTGGTTTTTGGCGCAAGATATTTATACTCGGCAATGGCGGGACGTTCTTCACTTTGCCATTTTTCAAGAGCTTCTTCGCCTGCGCCTTTGACGGCGTTCAACGCCATAAAAGTCATTCGAGATGCGGATGAGCTACCAGAATCTCCGCCAACATCGGTGTTTTCGCCCACAAATTCGACTTGCTCAAAATTTGCGCCGGTTGCTTCTGCGGCGGCTTGCATAATGACGGTGTGCGTCCCCTGCCCAACATCCGCTGCGCCGTGATGAACGACTACGCGTTCGATTTCGGTACCGCCGTGAATTTCAACTTTTGCCCAAGAGTTTTCTTGATAGCCAAAAGAAAAGCCTGTGTTTTTAAAGCCGCAGGCAAAACCGATGCCGCGCTTAAGGTGTGGATTGTTCTCATCGTTTTGGGGTGCGTTCATTAACTTCCAACCATTTTCGGTGTTTTCCCAGCCCGCTTCCTCGGCACAGCGTTCGGTAACTTTATCTATGGTCGCATTGCCTGTGAGCGGCGTTTGCACAGACATTAATGAGCCTTCGTGAAGGATATTTTTCATCCGAAATTCAACGGGATCCATCTTTAGGGCTTCGGCAAGTTTATTGGCCATCATTTCAGCTAAAAATCCGCCTTGCGGTGCACCAAATCCGCGTACTGCCGCGGTTGGGATATTATTCGTATAAGCGGCGCACGCATCTACTTTGACGTTGGGGATTTCATAAGGTCCTGCCACCATAAAGGTCGCATTTCCTACAACCTTGTTGGTTGTGTACATATACGCGCCCGCATCTGCGAGTGCGTCAATTTCTGCGGCAACGATCTTGCCTTCTTTGGTTGCGCCCCAACGTGCTTTGAAATAGAAGGGGTGTCGTTTTCCGTGACCAATAATAGATTCTTCGCGCGTCCAGATAATTTTAACTGGACGATGGATGCCGCGCTCGTGCAGGCGCAGGGCTGCCATCCCCAACACAATCTGAACGGATATATCTTCGCGTCCCCCAAAGGCACCGCCAATGGCGGGGTGAATTACATGCACCTTTTCCATAGGCAAGTTCAAAGAATGAGCAATTTGCTCCTGTTCTTCTTTCAGCCATTGCCCAGCCGCCATCACAACGACGCGACCCGCATCATCTATATAGCTTACGCCTGCTTCGGGTTGCAAAAAAGCGTGTTCCTGATAAGGTGTGCGTAACTCAGCTTCTACAATCACATCCGCTTGGGCAAAGCCAACTTCTACGTCCCCTTTGCGGATACGGTGACTCTCGACGATGTTGGTATCTTTATCGGGATGAAGGAGCGTTGCCCCTTCTTTTGCCGATTCGCGCGGGTCGGTGACAAGGGGCAAATCTTCATATTCAACAACAATTAATTTGCGTGCTTCTGCGGCAATCGCTTCGGTATCCGCGAGAATTAACGCAACGTGATCGCCTATAAAGCGGACACGGTCAGCATAGGGCTTGTCTGAACCAGGACCGCAAAGGACAGGTTGGTCAGGGATTTGCAAACCATACTCATTATTAGGCACATCTTTTGCTGTGAAAACAGCAATTACGCCAGACATTGCTTCGGCGGCACTGGTATCAATGCTTTTTACAATCGCATGAGGGCGGTGCGCAAAAAGAACCTTCATATAGGTCATATTAGGCATATTAATATCGCCAGAATACTGTGCTTCGCCGATCACTTTAGCACGTGCGTCTACGCGGGGGAGGGATTTTCCAATTATTTTTGTCATTATAATTACCTAGATTTTTTCTTAGATTTACGTTTTATAGGGGGAGCATCTGTGCCGCTATATCTTGGCGGAGCCATGGCGCGAAATACAATCGCGTATATCACACTAATAATTCCAGCTAGAAAAAGAAGAATGAGCATACCAAATAAGATATTGACTTCTAAATTCTTCCACGAGGAGATAATGCGCAACAGTGGGGTAATAGATTTTACCTGCCAGAGCAATGGGTGAATACTCGGCGTGCCAAAAAGAGATGGTACGGAGGCGCGAAAAAGCCCTCTGATTTTCGGGATTTCAAGTAAAATTATTGCCGCAAGATAAGACATAAAGGGCAATATAATCATTATTCCACAGCCAATGCCGCGTTGCCCAGCAGGCAATTTTTTTTCTTTATGAATATCGTCATCAAAGCGGTAGTCTCCCATTTTCTTTCTCCTTACGCTTCACTCGCTTTTTCTATAGCACTCACGATTTTATAATAGCCCGTGCATCGGCATAAATTACCGGCAATTGCCTGTTCTATTTCGTTGCGCGTAGGTGTTGGTTTTTCTTCTAATAATTTCGATGCCGACATCACAAATCCTGGTGTACAGTAGCCACATTGCACCGCGCCTTCGTGAATGAAAGCCTCTTGTACTGGGCTTAATTTTTCCAATTTGCTATCTGCAATACCTTCAATAGTGGTGATTTCTGCGCCATGTGCGCGGGGGGCAGGCACTAAACAAGACATAACCGCTTTGCCATCTAAATCAACGGTACATGCGCCACACTCGCCCTCGCCACAACCTTCTTTTGTGCCCATCAAACCCACTTCTTCGCGCAAAACAGCTAGCAAAGTTTTATCCTGCCCGCCTTCAATTACATATTTTTTACCATTGATTGTGGTGACGATGGGATCGCCTGCTTGATGCACCGATACCTGATTTGCTACTTTTTTTCCATTGGACAGAAGAACCGGATCGCGCGGGAAGTCATCTTGCTCGGTGCCATTGAGCAGGGATTTTAACCCACGCTTTGTGAGCACCCGAACCATCTCTTTTCGGTATTCCGCCGAGCCGCGAATATCGCTGATCGGTGTTGCTTCTGCCATTGCTAAGTGCGCGGCTTCGGCGATTGTTTCTTCGTTTAGTTCTTTGCCAACGAGATATTCTTCTGCGTTCTTCGCATGGATGATGGTGGGGGCAACTGCTCCGAGCGTAATGGATGCCGAAGAAACAGCACTCAAGTTCAGGTCAAGGACGATGCCAACGTTGATGATGGAGATTGCCTGCGCTTTTCTTAATCCTAATTTGATAAATGTGCCGCGCTGATTTCCATCCAATGCCGGGAAGGAGATGTCAACGAGCATTTCATCATCTCGCATCACCGTTTTTCGCACGCCTAAATAAAAATCATCTAGCGAAACTGTGCGTTCACCTTGCGTAGAGAGAAGCGTGACGCTTGCGCCAAGTGCCATGAGGGGGGGGATGGTGTCGTTGGCGGGTGAGGCGGTGATGAGGTTGCCCGCAACGGTGGCACGATTACGAATTTGATTTGCGCCAACTTCCCAACATGCTCGTGCGATGGGATAGGCGCGCTCGCGGAGGAGCTTTGAGCCGGCTACGTCATTATGCGTAATCAGCGCACCGAGATGGAACGTGCCATCTTCATCGAGAGTGATGCGGTTGAGGGGGAGACGAGAAATATCAATGAGCGTTTCTGCTTGGGTCATACCGCGCTCTATTTCAAGAATAAGGTCGGTACCACCTGCTACGATGCGCGCTTTTTTATTATTGGAGAGTATTTCTACAACTTCTTGAGGAGAGGAGGGGGTTATATATTTTTTCCACATAGTTTTTTTTCTTTTACCATTATCTCACATTGAAACGCAAAGGCGCAAAGAAAAGTTTTTCTTTGTGATACTTTGTGCTCTTTGTGGTGAAAATTATTCTCTGCTACCGGTAAATAGTTCGGCGCGGCGTTCAAAGGCTTCGAGGGATTGGCGGGCTAGGGACACCACATTGCGAATTGCGGCGGGGAGACCCGTTTCATCGTATAGGCTGGCTTCTACATTATCTAGGGCACGACCAATTTCTTCGGCGGCGAGGAAAAAGCCATTGTCGAAGGCGTAGAGTTTGCCGAGTTCATCTTCGTTGATTTTTATAGCATCAAATAGACCAGAATAGCCATAAGAAGCAGTGCGAATTTTATCGCTAAAGGTCTGAATTTGGATCGCTGCGCGTTCCATATCATCCATATAGGAGAGTAACCCTTCATTGACCATATCGGTTTGGAGGGCAGAAGCGCGTCGCCATTGTTCATCGAAACGGTCGGCGATAGTTTCTCGCATTATTTTATCAGCAGCACGTCTGTTTTGGCGTTCTATATAGCCATCGAAGCCTGGAACTTTGCTTGCCAGTTTTTTGAATATATCTTGAGAATCAGTTATTTGCTGAAACAGGTCGGTCATTGGAACCTCCATAACTTAGCTAAAGGGTAGGGGTAGGAGTGAAACTGCTTTATTATAGCCTCTATTTATGGGTATAATCAAGGAAAGTGCAAAACGTGAAATGATTTTAGGTGGTTCTACTGTGTGTTTTCTTGGGATTGCTTTGTATTTGACATTCATGTTTAATTGCTAAAATTTTGTTTGTGATAATGTTTATTACATAATATAAGGAGAAAAGTATGATTGTAACAACTAAAAAGCTTTTTGAAGCCGCTTATGGGAAATATGCTATAGGCGCATATAATATCAATAATCTTGAACAGTGCATGGGACTTTTTCAGGGCAATTTAGATAGCCAAGCCCCTTTTATCGTTCAAATTAGCCGTGGTGCGCGATCTTATACAGATAGTGCGATGTTAGAGGCGGTGATTCGTGGCGCGGACAAGGTCTTCCCTGAAGCCATTTTTGCCGTACACCTTGATCACGGTGATGAAGAGACTGCGATGGATTGTATCAATAGCGGCTTTTATAGCTCTGTGATGATTGATGCCAGCCATGCGCCTTTTGAAGAGAATATCGCTATCACCAAACGCGTTGTAGATGCGGCACATGCAAAAGGCATTGTCGTAGAAGCCGAATTAGGGCAACTTGGTGGTGTTGAAGAAGATATTAGCGTTGATGAATCAGATGCAAAGTTGACAAATCCTGATGAAGCTAAAGAGTTTGTGGAACGCACCGGTTGTGATTCGTTGGCGTGCGCAATTGGCACCAGTCACGGGGCATTCAAATTTACGGGCACTCAAGGATTGCATTTTGATGTTTTAGCCGACATTCAAAAACGATTGCCTAATTATCCCCTTGTGATGCACGGCTCTAGCTCAGTGCCCCAAGATGAGGTTGCTCGCATCAATGCGGCAGGCGGGCAATTGAAAGGTGCTAGAGGCGTAGATGCCAATCAATTTAAACGTGCCGCTGAATTGGGTGTAGTAAAAATCAATATCGATACAGATGGTCGTTTGGTATGGATGCGTGTGCACAGAGAACATTTTAAGGAAAACCCTGAGATTTTCGATTTACGCCCTTCAGGGAAAGTTTTTATGGCTGAATATGCTAAATATATTGCTGGCAAGAATGAAAAACTTGGCAGTGCAGGGCAATTAGAAACGGTGCGTAAGTTTTTAGGTTAAGAATAAAAATCCCCTTGCGATGGTGAGAAATCCTTCGCAAGGGGATTTTTTCGTTAAGAAAATAGTAGTAATTGGTTTCCCCCCTCCGCTCCCGCCGCCGAGGACGGCGGGAGCGGTATTTTAAACACCAGATGTCTTTGTTGTCTTTATTCTTCCACAATCTCCCCTTCAACAATTTCTCCTTCAACAATGGGAGTTTCTGCTATGAAACTCAAGCCTCCTTCGTTGCGGTCAATTTTGATTAAATCGCCTTCGTGGAATTCGCCAGCGAGGAGTTTAAGAGCCAATGGGTCTTGCAGTTCGCGCTGGATACTGCGTTTGAGCGGACGTGCACCATAATTTGGGTCGTAGCCCACTTCGGCAAGATATTCACGAGCGGCGGGGGTGACCTCCATGTGAAAACCTTTTTCCTCCAGCAGATGATTGACGCGTTTTAGTTGGATATTGACGATGCCGGCAAGATGCTCCATGCCGAGCGGATGGAAGACGACTATTTCATCAACGCGATTAAGAAATTCGGGGCGAAAATGATTCTGTAACGTGACCATGATTTCGTCACGCGCGACCCTTCGTCCCCCCTCCCAAAGTTGACTGCCGAGATTCGAAGTCATAATCACGACCGTGTTGCGGAAATCCACTGTTCGCCCGTGTCCATCGGTCAGACGACCATCATCAAGCAGTTGCAGGAGGGTATTAAAAACTTCGGGATGCGCTTTTTCAATTTCGTCAAATAGCACCACGCTGTAGGAGCGGCGGCGAACGGCTTCGGTGAGTTGACCGCCTTCATCGTAGCCGATATATCCGGGAGGAGCACCGATTAGACGGCTAATGGTGTGCTTTTCTTGATATTCACTCATGTCAATTCGAATCATGGCATGTTCGTCATCAAAAAGGAAGTTGGCGAGGGAGCGTGCTAACTCGGTTTTGCCAACGCCTGTGGGACCCAAGAAGATGAAGGAGCCTAGTGGACGATTGGGATCTTGCAAACCAGCGCGAGAGCGGCGAACGGCATTGGAAACAACTTTTACGGCATCATCTTGCCCGACTACGCGCTCATGTAAACGAGCTTCCATTTGCAGTAATTTCTCTGTTTCACCCTCCAAAAGGCGTGAAATGGGAATGCCCGTCCAGCGTGCTACGATTTGGGCGATTTCTTCAGGGTCTACTTCTTCTTTGAGAAGTGCATCTGCCCCTTGCAATTCTTTGATGCGGGCTTCGCCTTGCGTTAGTTTTTCTTCAAGTTCTCGTAAAGTTCCGTAGCGCAGACGTGCGGCTTTTTCGAGATCGTTATTTCTCTCGGCGCGCTCAATATCTACGCGGGTTTGTTCAATTTGCTCTTTGATTGCCTGTAATTTTTGGATTGCCGATTTTTCGGTATCCCAGCGAGTGTGTAATTCTTTTGAGTTTTCTTTTAAGTCAGCGAGTTCCTTCTCTAGTTTTTTCAAACGCTCTTTAGAGGCTTTATCTTTTTCTTTTTTTAAGGCTTCGCGCTCAATTTCTAATTGCATAATGGCGCGGTCTACTTCATCTAATGCCTGAGGTTTGGAGTCGATTTCGGTGCGAAGGCGTGCCGCGGCTTCGTCAATTAGATCAATTGCTTTATCGGGCAAGTGACGATCTGAGATATAGCGGTGGCTGAGGGTTGCGGCAGAAATGACAGCGGGGTCGGTAATCCGCACGCCGTGATGAATTTCGTAACGGTCTTTTAGACCGCGCAAAATGCTGATGGTATCCTCTACGCTCGGTTCTTCGACCAAAACGGGTTGGAAGCGGCGTTCTAGTGCGGGGTCTTTTTCGATATATTTTCTATATTCGTCCAACGTGGTTGCGCCGATTAGGTGTAGTTCGCCGCGTGCTAACATTGGTTTGAGCATATTGCCTGCGTCCATTGCGCCATCTGCTTTGCCCGCGCCGACAACAGTGTGCATTTCGTCCACGAAGAGTAAAACTTCTCCCGCCGCATCGGTGACTTCTTTCAAAACAGCTTTTAGACGTTCTTCAAATTCGCCGCGATATTTTGCTCCAGCGATGAGTGCGCCCATATCCAATTGGATTAGGCGTTTTTTCTTCAGACCCTCTGGGATGTCTCCCTTGATGATACGTTGTGCCAATCCCTCCGCGATAGCCGTTTTCCCCACCCCCGGCTCACCAATGAGAGCAGGATTATTCTTCGTGCGTCGCGATAAAATTTGAACAACGCGCCGAATCTCCTCATCCCGTCCGATGACGGGATCCAGTTTTCCCTGTCGCGCTAATGCAGTCAAGTCGCGCCCATATTTTTCAAGCGATTGATAGGTGCTTTCAGGATTTTCGGATGTAATTTGTTGCGAACCGCGAATTGTTTTGAGCGCGGCTAAGACGGCATCTTTGGTTATTCCAAAGGAAGCGAGCCTTTTTCCCTCGGGCGAATCAGTCAACGCCAAAAGCAAATGTTCTGTAGAGACAAATTCGTCTTGCATCCCTTTGGCATAGCGTTCAGCAGCGCGAAAAATATCCGCAGAAGCGCGCGATAAGCCCACCTCTATATTTGCGCCGCTAATTTTGGGACGTTTATTAAGTTCTTTGCTCAGTTCTTCTTCTAATGCCAAAGGAGAGCCAGAAATTTTCGTTATAATAGCGGGTACCACACCCTGATCTTGGCGAAGTAACGCAATTAAAATATGGATTGGATCAATGCTCTGATGGTTTTCTTCTTGGACTAAATGCTGGGCAGAAATAATCGCTTCTTGCGATTTTTTTGTGTATTTTTCTAAATTCATG
>CAZAWS010000026.1:0-11713 GCA_964488755.1 uncultured Anaerolineaceae bacterium
ATTCAAATGCGGTTTTGTACGTTCAAATGTTTCCTTTGCCATCTCTTTCTCCTTATGAAAAAGACTAATCAATAATTGCTCTTTCTAATTTTATATTTGAGCGTAAAGATTTGCGATGCTTACGCTACGCGTCCCTTTGGGGTAGCGTACTCAAGCCCAAAACACGTTCGTCACGTAGCTCATAAAAATCCAGCTTATTTCAGTATCTCATCCATTACTTTTATCGAAACTGGTGCGTAATGGTCAAATTCCATTGAGAAAACGCCACGCCCTTTGGTTCCAGAACGCAAATCTGTTGCGTATCCAAACATCTCTCCCAAAGGCACCATTGCTTTTACCGCTTGTGCATTACCAGGACGCATTTCCATGCCTCCGATATTGCCGCGGCGGCTATTTAATTGTCCCATGATATCGCCAAGATATTCTTCGGGAACAACAACTTCTACTTTCATCATTGGCTCAAGTAAAATAGGTCTTCCCTTACGAATACCTTCGCGAAAAGCCATAGAACCAGCTGTTTTGAATGCCATTTCACTTGAATCAACCTCATGAAAAGAGCCATCAATCAGCGTCACTTTCACGTCAGTTACAGGGTATCCTGCTAAAACGCCGCTATCAGCCGCACCGAGTACACCTTTTTTAACTGCGGGGATATATTCTTTAGGGATAGAGCCACCGTAAATCTTATCTTCAAATTCAATGCCACTGCCACGCTCACCTGGTTCCATTTTCAAGATAACGTGTGCATATTGTCCATGCCCGCCGCTTTGTTTTACATGGCGATAGTCTAGCTTCTCAACAGTACGAGTGATAGATTCGTGGTAAGCAACTCGTGGACGGCCGATATTTGCTTGCACTTTAAACTCGCGCATTAAGCGGTTTACTAGCACATCAAGGTGCAACTCCCCCATCCCCGAAATGATTGTTTGCCCTGTGTCTTCGTCTTTATGAACGCGGAACGTGGGGTCTTCCTCAGAGAGTTTGTGGAGTGCCTTTGCCATCTTTTCTTGATCAGCTTGTGTTTTCGGCTCAATTGCCACAGAAATCACAGGATCGGGAAATGTGATGTTTTCAAGAATAATTTTTTTATTATCACAGAGAGTATCGCCGGTAAAGGTGTTCTTCAAGCCTAAAACCGCGGCAATATCACCTGCGCGAACTTCAGTCACGTCTTCGCGGCGGTCTGCATACATGCGAATTAAGCGTCCGATACGTTCACGTTTACCTTTTGTAGTATTCGTTAATGATTGCCCCTGTTTCAGTACGCCCGAATAGACCCGGAAATATGATAAACGCCCAACATAGGGATCGGTGACGATTTTAAATATCAACGCACTAAGAGGCGCATCATCCTCGGCTGGCAATGAGATAATTTCGGTTTCATCATCAGGGGAAACACCCTCCACGGGGGGGATTTCTGCGGGGGATGGCAAATAGTCGATAATTGCATCTAAGAGCGGTTGAACGCCTTTATTTTTCAAGGCTGTACCACAAAAAGCGGGGGTTATCTCATTAGCTATAACGGCTTTACGAAGCGCACCTTTAAGTTCTTCCACACTAATTTCCTCACCTTCGAGATATTTTACGGTAAGGTCTTCGTCCAATTCTGCTATTGTTTCAATTAATTCTTCGTGTTTTTCTTCAACCAGTTTTTCCATTTCTGATGGGATGTCAATAATTTTTGGTTTTGCCCCCAACTGATCATCAAAAACTGTTGCTCTCTTCGTTAAAATATCAATAACGCCTCTAAAATTCGCTTCGCTACCTATAGGTATCTGCAAAGGAATTGGATTTGCCCCCAAACGGCGTTTTACCATATCGAGGGTACGGTCAAAATCCGCACCGACTCGATCCATTTTATTAATAAAACAAAGTCTCGGCACGCCATAACGATCGGCTTGCCGCCATACGGTTTCACTTTGTGGTTCTACACCCTGCACAGCATCAAAGATAATTACGCCGCCATCAAGAACACGCAAAGAGCGTTGTACTTCTGCCGTAAAATCAATATGCCCGGGGGTATCAATAATGTTGATTTGGTAGCCTTTCCACTCTGCGGAAACAGCTGCTGACACAATGGTAATACCCCGCTCACGTTCTTGATCCATCCAATCGGTGACGGTTGTACCATCATCTACAGAACCAATACGGTGCGTTTTACCTGTATAAAACAGGATTCTTTCTGTTACTGTTGTTTTACCAGCATCAATATGGGCTATTACACCGATATTACGATACTGCTCCAGAGGATAAGCGCGTGCCATTATCTATATCACCTACTTATCCTAGCGGCCGTAATGGGAAAATGCACGGTTAGCATCTGCCATTTTGTGGGTTTCATCGCGCTTGCGAATTGCCGCACCGGTCTCATTATATGCGTCCATCAACTCTGACGCAAAATTCTCAGGAAATGACTTGCCTTTACGGGAGCGAGTAGCACCTAAGAGCCAACGAATTGCCAAGGCAAGTTTGCGGTCTGGGGTAACGTCTATTGGCACCTGATAAGTTGCGCCACCTATACGGCGAGGACGAACCTCAATACGTGGGGAAACTTTAGCTAACGCAGACTCAAAAACATCAAGAGGGTCTTTGCCTGAGCGTTCGCCAAGTAAATCCATTGTGTCATAAACCAACTTCGTTGCGGTGCTTTTCTTGCCTTTTTTCAAAACATGGTGAATCACCGTTTGCACGTGCAAAGAATTATAGCGCAAATCGGGGTCAATTTTTCTTCGTTCAGCTTTTGATCGTCGCATGACAATACTCCATTACTATCAAATACTACTACGGTCGTTTAGAACCGTACTTCGAGCGACCCTGCTTACGATCGCCAACGCCAGTTGTGTCTAAAGAACCGCGCACAATATGATAACGAACGCCTGGTAAATCTTTTACTCTACCACCACGCACTAAAACAACTGAATGCTCTTGCAACTGATGCCCTTCGCCAGGGATATAAGCTGTTACTTCAAGACCATTAGTAAGACGAACACGCGCAATTTTACGCAAAGCAGAGTTCGGCTTTTTTGGTGTCATAGTACGAACAATGGTACAAACGCCTCGTTTTTGCGGCGCGCCTTTTGCTTGCCTAATTCGGCGTTGTTTATCTGAATTATAGGTATAAAGCAAAGCAGGTGCTGTGCTTTTTGCTTTCTTACTGTGTCGGCCCTTTCGGACCAATTGATTAATTGTGGGCACGCTTGCCTCCAATGGTACTAATTAAAAATAACTTTCTGCCAACAAACAAGACCATCAAAAAAAACGCACTGATGGCCTTGTCTTTTATCTACGAATAGGATATCCGTTTTTTACAGGCAACAAAAAAAGATTTTATCACGCCCCCCCTGTGCGGTCAAGAGTTTCCTTCTCTTGTTTTTAGGATTGCTGGATGAAAAGCCTCGCGAACGAACCTGTTTTCAACGTGAGTGCCTTCGACCAATACTTTCTTGGCGAAAACGGTTTTTTAGCTCGTTCACGCCAAGCAGGGTTGGGGGCGCGGCACTCAAGCCTAAATTACGCGCGAGGCATATTCCCATCATCGCACCTTTCCATTCATTAATCTCCGAATGGCTTTCCTATAGACATTAGCCCTGTTCCCAACTTGGGAGGATGAATTTTCGATTCATCTTTTCCGAACTTGACTATATCACCAGTATCGCTAATTGCTTCTACCGCTAAGCCTAAACTTTGCAATTCTTTCACCAATACACGGAAGGATGCGGGTAATCCGGGGTCTTCCATTGGCTCACCCTTGACGATGGCTTCATAAGCACTAACGCGTCCGACAACGTCATCCGATTTCACAGTGAGCATTTCTTGCAAGATATGTGCGGCTCCGTAAGCTTCTAAAGCCCAAACTTCCATTTCACCGAAACGTTGTCCACCAAACTGCGCCTTACCACCTAAGGGTTGTTGTGTAACAAGGCTATAAGGACCTGTTGAGCGGGCATGTACTTTGTCTTCGACTAAGTGGTGTAGTTTGAGGATGGTCATTACACCAACCGTAACAGGCTGGTCGTAACGCTTGCCTGTTTTACCATTGCGAAGAACTTGTTTTCCTAAGGTGGGGATAGGAATGCCTGTTTCCATCATTATCTCTTGCGCCTTCTTGTCTAAGTTGGCATCGGAGATGTTGTGCGTATATTTTTGCGCTTTAAGCCATAGGCGTTTGCATGTGCTGATAGCATTATCATCTTGCTTGGTTGTTCGATAGAAGTTCTCAAAGCTATCGGGGAAGAAAATATCATCGGGGTCATAGCCAAGATCGCGCAACCACTCATTGACTACAGCACGACGTGCGTAGGTTTCATTGGTGCCGATTTTGAAAACATCATAATCTCGTTCTCCAAGCCACTCTTCAAGATACAGCCGTCGTACTTCACTGTCATCTTCAATCATTTCTGGGTCATATTCATGTTCATTTAGCCAATTCCATGCCGTACTGCCTGTTTCTTTCCAGGCTTCATCCATAAGCCAAGCTCGTGCGAGTTCGGCTTCGATTTCATATTCGGTTGCGCCATCAAAAACAGGGACGACGGCTCTGAACCCCATCCGTTTTGCCGCCCAGCCCAAGTGAACTTCGAGAACTTGTCCGATATTCATACGAGCGGGAACACCAAGCGGATTAAGAATAATATCTACGGGCGTACCATCTTCAAGGAAGGGCATATCTTCTACAGGAACGATTCGTGAAACCACGCCTTTATTCCCGTGACGGCCGGCCATTTTATCACCGGCTGTAATTTTTCGGCGTTGCGCTACAGAAACACGCACCATCGTTTCTACGCCCGCTTTGAGATCGGTGTTTTCGGCACGGGTGAATACTTTTACGTCTACTATTTTGCCGCGTGCGCCGTGTGGCATTCGGAGTGAAGTGTCTTTCACGTCCCTCGATTTTTCACCAAAAATAGCCCGGAGCAAACGCTCTTCTGGGGTGAGTTCTTTCTCACCTTTTGGTGTGATTTTTCCGACCAAAATATCGTTGGGTTCCACTTCGGCACCAATGCGGACAATGCCATTTTCATCTAGGTCTTTTAGTGCTTCATCCCCAACATTGGGAATGTCTCTGGTGATTTCTTCGGCACCCAGTTTCGTGTCTCTGGCTTCTAGCTCATGTTTTTCAACGTGGACGGAGGTAAAGCGATCGTCTTGTACCATTCTCTCAGAGACGAGGATTGCATCTTCAAAATTACCTCCCTCCCAAGAGAGGAAAGCAACTACTGCGTTTTGCCCTAGAGCTAATTCACCTGCATCTGTAGATGAAGAATCAGCTAAAATTTCACCTTGGCTAACAACTTGCCCTTTGGTTACTGCGGGGCGTTGGTCAACACAAGTGCTTTGGTTTGAGCGTTGATATTTCATCATAGGGTATTCACGCTTTTTGCCATCGCCTTCACGAATGAAGATTTTATTTCCTGTTACTGAGACGATTTCACCATCACGTTCTGCGCGAATAACCTGCCCAGAATCAGATACGGCACTTTTTTCCATGCCCGTTGATACAAGAGGAATTTCTGGTCTCAAAAGCGGTACTGCTTGCGCCATCATATTCGCGCCCATCAATGCACGGTTTGCATCATCATGATCCAAGAATGGAATGAGTGCTGCACTAATGCCTACAATTTGATGGGGTGCGACATCCATATAATCTACGCCTTCAGGTGCAGCAAATAAAAAGCCCGAATGGTCACGGGAAGATATGCGCGTTCTAACAAATTCATCATTCTTCTTCAAAGGTGCATTTGCCTGCCCAATGATAAATTTATCTTCATCATCTGCTGAAAGATACTCAATAATTTCTTTTGAAACAAAAGGAACTATATCAATATCTTTTTTCAGCTTTTTGATTTTCTTGAGCATTTCTGCGGTAATTTTTGTAGCGTCTTCAAAAAGTACTTCTTCTTTTTCGTCTAGTAAATCGCCACGCAATATACGACCTTCAAGTGCAGGGTCATCGCTTGCAAGGAATTTAACTACTTTACGATAGGGTGTTTCTATAAATCCATACTCATTGATACGCGCAAAGGATGCTAAACGCCCTATCAAACCGATATTTGGGCCTTCAGGTGTTTCAATGGGACAAATACGCCCATAATGTGAATGATGAACATCACGTACATCAAAACCTGCACGCTCTCTGCGCAGACCACCAGGTCCTAGTGCAGAAAGAGTCCGTTTGTGACGCAATTCTGAAAGCGGATTGGTTTGGTCCATAAATTGGGATAGTTGGCTCGAACCGAAAAATTCTCGCAATGACGCGACTACAGGGCGGATATTGACCAAAGACATCGGGGAAAGTTGGTCTTGGTCTCGAATCGACATACGCTCTTTGATTACGCGTTCCATACGGCGTAAACCGATTCTTAGTTTATTCTGTATTAACTCGCCAACTGTCTTTATGCGGCGATTGCCCAAATGGTCGATATCGTCTTTTTTCTCAATACCATTGCTAATTAAAATCATGCGCCGTATCAAACGGATAAAATCCATCTTGGTGACATTGCGATGTGCAATAGGAATGTCTAAGTTTAATTTTTGGTTTAATTTATAGCGACCAACTCGCTCAAGATCATAATGACGTTGGTCGAAAAGCTGTTCTTCGATAAACTCACGCGCGTTTTCAAGGGTTGCTGGGTCACCTGGGCGCATCTTTTTAAAGAACTCAATTAATGCGGCTTCTGCAATTGTTAGCGCACTGTCGGGATCCCACTCTGGTTCTTGCTTCAATGTCGAAGCAATATACATGCGTTCCATATTTGTATCTACATCATCAAATAGGGATAGAATTTCTTCATCTGAGCCTGTTTGAAGTGGAGAATCGGGGCGACCATCGTCAACCGCCGCTAATGCACGCAAGAAAACTGTAACGGGCACAGTGCGTTTACGGTTGAATTTCATGATCATATAATCGCTTTTGCGGGTTTCAAACTCTATCCACGCGCCACGATCTGGAATCAGTTTGGCTTTGGCAAGTGCGCGCCCTGTGGCACGATCTGCATCCGATTCGAAATAGACGCCCGGAGAGCGAATCAACTGAGACACCACTACGCGCTCTGTTCCGTTAATAACAAAGGTTCCCTTGCTGGTCATCTCTGGAAAATCGCCAATAAAAATATCTTGCTTGACTGGTTCGGGAACATCCTTCCCCGCTAAGAGAACCGAAATGTAAAGAGGGCTAGAATAGGTTAAGTCGCGCTCTACACATTCAGCAACGCTATATTTAGGTTCATTAAACCAATACGCTAAGCCCCACTCTTTTGCCTCTGCGCTCTGGCTCGGGAAATAGAGTTGCATTTTCTTGTTATAAGATTCGATAGGGGAAATTTCTCTAAAAAGACTTTCTATTCCCTCTTTTTTTAGACGCTTAAATGATTCGATTTGAACTTCAATAAGGTTGGGAAGATCAAGCGTGACAGGAATACGCGCGTAACTCTTTTTGGGCAATGAAGATGCCATTCGTCTCTCCTGATTATTTTCTGGGAAAACAACTGATTAAACCAATACGCCCCACTAATTGATGTGGGACAAGCAATCTTGGATTATAAACTATTCTCTCTCTTTCGGTCAAGTTTTTTTTTGAGCAATTTGCCAATTTATTTTCCCCACTTTTAGGATAAAATACTATGCACACATTTTATCATAGCACTCGCAACTTAAACAGGCTATATGAGTTATTTACACCGTAAAACGGCAAGGGCAAGATAAGTCTCACGCCATGCTTCACACAAAAAAAGCTGGTTGTAGGCACTCACGTTTACGCCACGCGTGTAGCGAGATTTCCATCCAAATTTGAAAAACGCGGTTTTTTTTATCGTCATCATAAAGTATTTATGTGAAAGCTAACGATATTTAATCAAAAAAATCTTAGGGGAAAAGAAAAAACCGAGTTTATACACAACGCCTCAGGAGGCAAAATGTCAACTCAAACAGTACCACAAGTAAATGATAAACGTGAAATTTTTGGTTGGGCAATGTACGATTGGGCAAACTCTGCCTTTAGCACCACCGTAGGGACGGTTTTTCTCGCTCCCTATGTTGCCGCATTAGCCCGTAGTGCGGCAGAAGCCGCGGGAACGGAAACTGTCTCGTTCTTGGG
The DNA here is from genome assembly GCA_964488755.1 of uncultured Anaerolineaceae bacterium. Lineage (GTDB taxonomy): Bacteria > Chloroflexota > Anaerolineae > Anaerolineales > Villigracilaceae > Desulfolinea. Next base: position 8,093 of record CAZAWS010000026.1, read on the forward strand.
TATTCCCGTGGCGCCTGACTCTTTCCTTCCTTATATGATATCCCTATCCGTTCTGATGCAGGTGCTCTTCCTCCCCATTCTTGGTGCTATTGCTGATTATTCACATCAACGAAAAAAGATGATGCGCGCCTTCGCCACCATTGGTGCAGTCTCAACTATCCTTCTTTTCTTTGTCACCATTGAACGCTGGTGGCTGGGGGGCGTATTATATGTGATTGCCAACCTCGCCTTTGGTGCGGCAATTGTTTTCTATAATGCCTACCTCCCTGATATAGCCAGTGAAGACGAGCGCGACAGGGTATCTTCTTACGGTTGGGCTATGGGTTATCTCGGTGGTGGTGTTTTGCTTGCACTTAACCTTGCCTTTTTTACATTTAGCGAATCTCTTGGTGTTCCCGAAGCTCTTGCTATTCGTATCAACCTTGCCACGGCAGGTATCTGGTGGCTGGGCTTCTCTTTCATTACATGGAAAAGACTCCGCTCCAGTAACTCAGCCCGCACCTTGCCCAAAAAAGAAAACTACATCAAAGTGGGCTTTAAGCAACTAAGAAAAACGATGAAAGAAATCAAGCACTTTCCTGAAACGCTCAAGTTTTTGCTCGCTTACTTCCTCTATAATGATGGTATCCAAACCGTTATTGCTGTTTCGTCCACTTTCGCCGCCGCACCACTTATTCAGGGGGGCTTAGCTTTAGAAACATCCACGCTTATTTCCGTCATCCTCATGATTCAATTCATGGCATTTGGTGGTGCGTTACTTTGGGGGAAACTCGCCAAATGGATGGGCGCAAAGCAATCTATTATTCTCAGCCTTATTATCTGGTCTGGTGTTGTAATTTACGCTTATGCCGGTCTCAGAGGCGAAAACGCCACCGCTCAATTCTTTGTATTAGGTGCCTTTATCGCTCTCGTTATGGGTGGTTCGCAATCCATCTCGCGCTCTCTCTTTGCCCAAATGATTCCCAGTGGAAAAGAAGCCGAATACTATTCTTTTTACGAAATTAGCGAACGCGGCACTTCTTGGCTTGGACCTCTCATCTTTGGTCTTACCAACCAAATGTTTGGCAGTCTCCGTCCCGCCCTTCTTTCGCTAATCTTCTTCTTCATTCTTGGATTAATCATCCTCCCCTTCGTTAAAGTAGATAAAGCCATCGCCGATGTAAAAAACTACGATGTGGAACACGCGTAACCTAGGCTCGCTCTCGTTATGGACGCTTAAGTGCGTTAGTAAACTTAAACAAATCCCCCACTCTTTTCACAGGAGCGGGGGATTTTGCTTCAGCCCCAGTGCGAGTAAAATACTCAAAAGGAGCAATTATGAAAAACTTGATACTCATGCGTCACGCCAAATCCAGTTGGAATCATCCCAGCTTATCTGACCGTCAACGCCCCCTCAACAAACGCGGGAAAAGAGATGCTCTGCGCATGGGCGAGTTTTTAGAAAAGCAAGGGATTGAAATAGATGCTATTCTTTGCTCCTCGGCACAGCGCACGCAAGAAACACTCTCACTCTTTTTAGAAGAATTTACCTTTGAAAATGAAGCTAAGTCTCTCGACAAACTTTACCACGCAGACCTACGAGATTATATAGACGAACTCGAAAAATTACCCACTGAAACAGAAAATGCTATGATTATCGGACATAACCCCACTATCTCTGAGGCACTAGATTTCTTCTGCGATGAATATGAACCCTTCCCAACAGCGGCAATAGCCCATATTGCCTTTGAAATTGATGAATGGCATAACCTGATTAAAAATCCCAACGGGAAATTGCTTGGGTATTGGTATCCGAAAGGGATTTGAGAATAATAGAGATCAAGAAATTAGGTGATTTCTACATAAAAACCCCATCTCCTACAGTATTATAAAAGAGCCTGATTTCTTTGTATAAGAAATCAGGCTCTTTTTGTTTTTTTTAACTTCATTTACGCTGGTTCCAAAGCCAAAGGCATAAAAACTGTACTTTGCAGAGATTTGGTCGCAAAAGATAAGCAGGCTTGAATATCTTCTCTAGTTAAACCTTCATACTCTTCAACAATCTCATCAAAGCTAACTCCTTGCGCGAATAAACCTACAATATATTCAACTGTTAACCGTGTTCCCCTGACAACGGGTTTCCCAACTTCGATTTGCGGATCACACACGAAGCCTACACCCCCAACAACTCTCTCAATGCGCCCATTTCTGCGGGGATTAATTCTGGTGTAGGCATAGAATCGGCGATGATGCCGGGGTCTTTCATCCCATGCCCGGTGCAAATAATGACAATTTTTTGCCCTTTGGGGTCAAATTTTCCAGCTTCGATTTCGGCTTTTAATCCAGCCAACCCTGCCGCGGATGCGGGTTCTACCCACACACCCTCGCTCGCTAAAATGCGTTGCGCTTCAAGAATAGATTCGTCACTCTGCGCGATAATTCTGCCACCAGATTCTTCTGCCGCCATCAAAGCCTGCTCCCCGCGTGCTGGCTTTCCGATACGGATTGCTGTTGCGACCGTTTCTGGATTCTCAACGGGATGCCCCAAAACCAGCGGCGCAGAGCCAGCCGCTTGTACACCCAAAATTTTCGGCAAATTTATTCCTTTTATTTTGGCATATTGTTTATATCCCGCCCAATAAGCGGTGATATTGCCCGCATTTCCAACGGGGAGACAATGCCAATCGGGGGCATCGCCTAAAGTATCGCAAATCTCAAAAGCACCACTTTTTTGCCCTTCGATACGATAAGGATTAATCGAATTGACCAAAGCCAGCGGCGTTGTTTTTGTGATTTCGACCACCATGGTGAGTGCGTCGTCAAATGAGCCTTCAACTTGAATAACTTGCGCTCCATACGCGATTGCGCCCGCCAACTTTCCCGCCGCCACTTTCCCCTCAGGGATCAGCACCACAGCTCGGAGTCCCGCGCGCCCTGCATACGCCGCGGCTGATGCGGCTGTGTTCCCCGTTGAAGCACAAATAACGGTCTCAGCACCGCGTCCAATTGCTTCGCTAACGGCGGCGGTCATCCCTCTATCTTTGAATGAACCTGTTGGGTTTAAACCTTCATATTTGATATAAATCGCTTCCGCGCCTAAGCCCCGTGTTAATCTCGGCATGGGGATTAAGGGCGTGTTGCCTTCTAAAAGCGTAATTTCTTTTGTGTATTCGGGTAAATCGAGCAGATGACCGTAACGGTCTAAAATTCCTTTATATGGCATTTTTTATTTCCTTTTATTTTTTTCACAGCATTACTAAGCCAACTAAAAATCTCCTTTTTTTCATGGATTTTTTTATCGCAAGCTCATCTATGATGCAATTTTAGGCTATATTATAATCGCTTTCATGGGGATAAAATGCCGCATCCGCGCGTGATTTTTACTTGCGTGCCTTCGGTAAACGTCTTATTGCCCTCCCCCTTTGCGGACGTAAAGCATTTATAGCAGTTGCTCAAAATGTTGTTGGTGCATTTAAGAATCCACGAAGTCACAGTAGAGTAGAGGATGAAATCAAATAACTTAGATTTGCCATAGTTTGTTTCAAGGTTTCCCTGTGCGTTTCCTAATAGGCTATATCATCTGTCAACGACAATTAGAAAGGGACATGGCGACGTGCTTCTACAATAATTGAGTTATTCATA
>CAZAWS010000027.1:0-11585 GCA_964488755.1 uncultured Anaerolineaceae bacterium
CGAACTTCGGTTTGCTCAAATTGGGAGAGGGTTTTCATTGCCAATTTATTGAAAGAATCGGTGGTAATGAAAGAGTAAATATATGCACCAATCGTTTCGGCTAACTCATAACTTTCGTTAAAGCGATTAATCATTTCTTCGGCAAGTTTTGCTAGTTCTTCTACGGGCGTTTCTGCATTGCTGGCAGATACTTTTTTGCCAAAGAAGGTTTCGAGTTCATCAATTTGCGCTGAAAGCGTTTTTAATGCAGTTTCAAATTTGGGTGATTCTAAATCAGGATAGATATTTGATAAATCCCAGTGAGGAGGGGTTTGGGTGGTCATTTATTTTCCTTTATATTCTGAAGAGTGAAAGGTGAAGCGAAAGAGTGCGAAATGGAATTTTTATAATTGGTGACACGCCAACGTCTGGAGACGTTGCCTCCGAATTTATGCAAAGCGGAGTCCGAAGTCTCCTGACTTCGGATTTTTACGTTTTACGCAATACGTTTTAGTATATTACAACGCCCAAGCCAGCATTAATCCAAAAATAGATGTTAGCAAGCCTATATGCAAAAAAAGATTTGATTGGGCAATCCAACTGTTGATGAAAAAAAGTTGGAGAATTAAGTTAATAATAATTAGCCCCATGCCAACTATAGGAATCAATCCTTTGCGGGGGGCGAGATAAGTAGAGAGTGCGTCTAGCGAAGTCGAAAGTGTGCGTTTGTCTTTATCTTTTTCTGCCATTATATTTCCTCATTTGCAAGCTCATCTTCAGGGAGCACTTCCCAGCCATCAAATTTGGCAACTAAGCGACCGGGCAAACGTCCCTGAATAAGTGTACTGCCGCGTTCATGTTCAATGCGCTCAATTTTTCCGGATTCGTGGAAGATAGAAAGCAAATTCCCTTCTTGGTATGGCAAGCGCACGGTAATGGCGGTATAGGTTTCATAAAGTCCTTTTTTAAGGAGTTCTCTGAGTTCTTTGATCCCAATTTTTTCTTTTGCTGAAACAGCGATGGCTCTAGGGTAATTTTCTAAAGTTGTATTTGCTTTTTCTTGGTCTTCTAGCAAATCAATTTTATTCAGCGCAGTAATAATGGGGATATGGTTGGCATCAATTTCTGCTAAAGTTTCTTCTACGGATTCAAAATGGTTGAGTGCGTTGGGGTGAGAAATATCAACAACGTGTAAAAGCAAATCGGCATCTGCGATTTCTTCTAGCGTGGCGCGAAACGCGGCGACCAAGGTGGTAGGGAGTTTTTGGATGAAGCCTACTGTATCGGTGAAGAGAGATTTATAACCGCCGGGCAAATCCACGCGGCGCGTAGTCGGGTCGAGCGTGGCAAAAAGTTGGTCGGCGACGTAAACATCGGATTCGGCAAGTTGGTTGAGTAGCGTTGATTTGCCCGCGTTCGTATAGCCAACAAGCGCAACAATGGGCATTTGTGATTTCTTGCGTTTATCGCGGTGACGTGAGCGATGGGCGCGCACTTTCTCTAAATCTTCTTTGATGCGAGAAATGCGTTTACGAATGACGCGCCGATCTACTTCTAGCTGTGTCTCGCCAGGTCCACGTAGACCAACGCCTCCCACGCCTCCCGCACGTCCGCCCCCGCCGCCCCCTTGACGGGCAAGATGTGTCCACGCACGCGTCAAGCGCGGGAGATAGTATTCGTACTGCGCCAATTCCACCTGCAACATGCCCTCACGCGTTTTAGCATGTTGGGCAAAAATATCTAAGATGAGAGACGTTCTATCCAATAAGCGGAGATTTTCGCCGAGCAGTTTTTCTAATTCGCGTTGGTGGCGCGGCGAGAGTTCATCGTCAAAAATGACAACTTGGGCAAGCGTATCTTCGGCGAGTGCTTTTAGTTCATTTACTTTGCCTGAGCCGATGAATGTTTTTGCGTTGGGGTGTTTGAGTTTTTGGGTGATTTCACCAACAACTTCTAACCCGGCAGTTTCTGCAAGTAGGGCTAGTTCGTCAAGTGAGTCGTTAAGAGGCAGTAAGCCCTCTTCACCTAAAATTTCGACACCAACAAGAAATGCACGTTCTCTTGGGGGTGTGGCGGGATAAGTTTGTTTTTTTGCCATGTATTTTTTTGTATTATGGGGTTGTTTCAGCTTGAGGTGTATTTATTTCTGATGCGAAGAGTTTTGTCACTTTGGGGTCTGTTGCCTCATTGCGGTCGGGTAAGAGGATGTGAAAAGATGTGCCGGGGCAAGTTTCTTCGTTGCACCCTTCTGAATTGACCCAAATTGTTCCCCCGTGCGCTTCAATAATACCGCGTGTGATAGAAAGCCCCAGCCCAGGACCACCACCCTTGAAGCCGGTCTTACTGCTAGAGTGTAGGGCGGCTTTTCCGAGTTGGTTGAACTTATCGAAAATAGTTACTTGGTCTTCGAGAGATATGCCAATGCCTGTGTCTGTAATCATTATCTCAATGAAGCCGGGCAACATGCGCCCATCTACTGTAATTATGCCCTTATCAGGGGTGTATTTGATTGCGTTTGCGAGCACATTGCGCAAGGCTTGGTAAATTCGTTCTGAATCAGCAAATATCAGTTGGTTGTCGCCTTCAAAGGAGTTGATTTCAAGGGTTAATTGACGAGAATCGCAAATTGGTTTTAGCTCTTGTCTTAAAAGAGTGAAAGATTGCTTGAGTTTAAAGGGTTGAAAATTAAGTGAAAGTAAACTGTTGTCAATTAATGAGACATCAATCATATCGTCTACAATTTCTTGTAGGCGTTTTACGCCACCTCGAATACCTGTTATAAGAGCTTTTGTGTTTTTGTTTTTCTCAAGTGTTTCGCCAATCATTGCGGCGTAGCCCTCGATTAGCGTTAGCGGGGTTTTTAGTTCATGTGCCGCGACAGAAATAAAATTAGATTTGCTACGATCAAGTTTTTCTAGTTTCTCCCTGATATTGCTAAGTTCATTTTCTATGAAGATAATGCGTTTGTCCGATTCATAATGTGCCGATTTTGAGAGCGCGTAAGAAAAAATGGGGGAGGTGGCTCTGAGCAATTCAAGCGCATCCTCGGCAGAAAGATTGTCTTTAGCAACATCAAAGGTGAATGCGTTTGCTCTGCTAATTAGGGTAGAAAGATTTTGTTGCCCTTCTGCGAGATCGCTTTCTGTGGGTGCGTTTGCCCAATCAAAAATAATCGGATCTATCCACGAAGGGTCACCGGTTAAGACTGCTTGTTCGAGGAGACTAAAAAAACGAGCAAGTTCTTTCTCAAAATTTTCTCGTACCCCTGCTCCACGCGCCATATCATGCGAGACGCGCTTTATCCATGGTTGTCGGATTTCTTCAAGGAGGCTTTGGATATTCATAAGCATAGTTTAAGTGAATTTTCTTTTTTTTACCATTATAAATGGCTTGCAAACCCTATCTTTTGCTCTCTAACCACGCCAGTATTGTATCACCAACCGCCTGCAAACTCTCGGCAGAAACTTTGTCTGGGGTATCTTCTGTTGTGTGCCAATAAGGGTAGTCAAAATCAATCAAATCTACAGCCGGCATCCCCGCTTCGAGAAAAGGGGTGTGGTCGTCTAGCATATTAAATTTTTCTTCGGGGATAAAAATATCTTGGTAACCTAGTGCCTCAGCTTGTGCCCAAATTTCTGTGCGAATTTCAATATCTGAGTTTTTTTCAAGATAGATATTTAAATCTGCATCGCCAATCATATCGAGAACTACAACGGCTTCGGGGTCAAGCATATCATATTCTTCAACAAAAGCGCGTGAGCCGAGTATCCAATCCCAAGTGGGGATATTGCCATTATCTTCGAGGTCAAAAAAAACTAACCAAGTGGATGGGGATGGATTAACTGGCGTGCCCGTAGGGAGCGTGCGTGCTAACTCAAGCAGGATTGCTACCCCCGAAGCCCCGTCGTTCGCGCCAAGAAGGGCTTGAGTGCGCTTATCAACATCGGGGTCGTGATCGGCGTAGATGCGGCTGTCGTAATGCGCACCGAGAATAATATCGGGCAGAGCCTCATCTCGTGAGGCAATCAGGTTATAGCCACGATGCCCATGTGAATCGAAGACCTGTACTTCCACATCCCAACCAGCGGATTCGAGTTCATGTTGCATCCACGTGCGGGTGCGGGCGTGGGCAATAGAGTTGGGGGTACGCGCGCCAAAATTGCACTGGTGGTGTACATCTGCATACGCACGCTCCCCGTCAAATTTACCGAGATCAAGTTCGGGGCGCGCACGAAGCGAAAAACCTGTCCCGATGAGGTAGGTGCCTACGATGAGGAGAATGATGGAGAGCAGTACGATGATGAAGGTGTTTTTCTTCATAAAAAATTGTAGATGTGTAGGGGCGGAGCATGCTCCGCCCCTACACATCTACGCTCCTACGCTAGGTATTCCTCCAAATCAATCAAAGAACGCTCCGCTCGAAGAGCGGCTCTTTCTCTTTTGCCAATTTTCTTTTTGCTGGGTGGCAGGGGTGGAATAATGCCGAAATTTGCCTTCATTGGCTGAAATCTTTTGGCATCGGCATGGGTGATATAGTGCGTGAGCGCGCCGAGCATGGTGGTTTCTGGAAGTTGGAGCAGGGGTTGATTATTGAGCAGACGAGCGATATTTTTGCCAGCCAGCAAACCAGTGGCTACATTGCCGATATAGCCCTCTACGCCCGTGATTTGACCTGCAAAGAACAAATTATCACGCTTATGAAATTGGAGCGTGGGGCGCAAAAGGCGCGGGGAGTTGATGAAGGTGTTGCGGTGCATTTGCCCGTATCGCTCAAATTCGACATTTTCAAGCCCGGGAATAAGACGAAAAACGCGTTTTTGCTCACTATATTTGAGGTTAGTCTGAAAGCCGACCAAATTATAAAGGTCGCCTGCAAGGTTGTCTTGGCGGAGTTGAAGGACGGCATAGGGGCGGCGATCTGTGCGCGGGTCGCGTAATCCAACGGGGCGCAGGGGACCAAAAGCAAGCGATTTTTCGCCACGCTCGGCGATGATTTCTGCGGGGAGACAACCTTCAAAATAATGATGTGCGCCTGCTTTTACACCTTTTTCTATTTCTAATTCAAAAGAGTGTAATTTGATGCGTTCGGCTTCAAGGAGGGCGTTTAGGAAGGTATTGTATTCTTCTTTATTGAAGGGACAGTTGATATAGTCGCCTTCTTTTTCATCACCGCTTTTCGCATCGCGACCGTAGCGTGAGGCGCGAAAGGCAATATCCATATTGATGCTTTCGTAATGTACGATGGGCGCGAGCGCGTCAAAGAAATAGAGATGTTCTTCGCTTGTAAGCGTAGCAATGGAAGTTGAGAGTTTGTCAGATGTGAGTGGTCCCGATGCAATGATGGTTGGCTCAGTAGGGATTTCGGTCATTTCTTCGCGAATGATTTCTATATTGGGGTGTTGCTCAATTTTTTCTGTAACGCGTTGGGCGAAAGTTTCACGGTCAACGGCTAAGGCGCCGCCTGCGGGGACAGCGGTTTCTTCGGCGATTTTGAGAAGCATAGATCCCATGCGCCGCATTTCATTTTTCAGTAGTCCTGAGGCGCGGTCGGGGAGATTTGAGCCAAGTGAGTTTGAGCAGACCAATTCTGCTAAGTCGCTGGTTTGATGTGCGCCGGTTTCTTTTTGGGGGCGCATTTCATATAGCTTTACATGGATATTTTGCTGAGCGGCTTGCCAACTTGCTTCGCTTCCTGCCAGCCCACCGCCAATAATTGTGATGCTCTTAGTCGTTTTCATAGGATGATTTTATCATTGGAATATCTTTTTTGTGTATAATTGAAATTTGTTAGTAAGCGCGTAAATAATGGCAGAGAAAAGCACTATCATTGAGTTTTTTAACGCGAATTTACGCGAATGAGCGAATTTCGCGAATGTTTTGTAAAATTTTGCTTTTATTCGCGTCATTCGCGTTTTAAAAAACGAACAATACCTGCGCTCATTTTTTTACGCAATACGTAATACGGAATACGGGACAATGGCAAATTCAAAAAAGATAGAAATTCTATTAAAAGAAAGCTGTGAAATCACAGGGACAGATTGGGCTGTCTGTGCCGAGCATGGGCGCGCGGGGTGGCGTTTTGACGAAAAATATCGTCTAAATAAAGAAAGACAGCGTTTAGCAGAGAATTATGTTAATCTCGGCACCGTAGATCGTTGGCTTTGTGGCGCACTTGCTGGGGGGAAATCTCGCAAAAGACAATTGCCTGAAGATTTAGAATTAGGTGCAGAAGATTTATATGCTTTTCCCATAGCCAAATCCCAAAAAATAATTTTAGTAGGCGGGAAGGAATTAGATAAAAAAGACAAACGTATTTGGCGTTTAATGGCGAGTGTGGGAGATTTCAGTCATGCTGATTTAGCATTGCAACCAGCAGATTCTTTTATTTTCGGTGCTCAAACTTCTGTTCCCTATGATTTGCCTCGTTCTTTAGCGCATATTTTAGCGCGGGTTATTCAATATATCCCTTGCGAGGGAGCGTGGTTGGCACTCCATGGTGAGAATACCTTAAAAGTTGAAGCAGATTGGAACGCTCCTGAGCTTCTGGGGCGGGAGTTTTCTTTAGATGCCGATGCTTTACTTGCCGATATAAAGAAAATAGCTAATCCCCTGCTTTTAGAAAAGGGCGATGTGGATTGGGAGAGAATGACAGAGGAAATAGCCCCAGTCGAAGTTGGTGTTTGGGGGGCACTGCCTTTAATGATCGGGCATCGCTTAATTGGTGCACTGGCATTATGGCGGGATGAGGCTTTTAGCGAAGATGAATGGTTGAAGTTACAACAAATCAGTATTTATGCCGCAGAATCTGTTGACCTTTTTGCCACCTTTGCCGAGATGGCAGACCATCTTCGCAGGCAAGCGATGCTTAACGATTTTGCACTGATTGCTTCTTCTGCAAAAAATTTGGGGCAAATTGTGCGCCGTGTCTTCGCTTTATTAGAGCGCAATTTTGGCACCGAGCTACTTTCTTTATTTTTGCTTTCTTCTGATGGGCGAACGCTGAGAGAATATCGCAATCTTGAAAGACGTGTAATCCCGCGTACTGAATTTCTTGAAAACCATCCCATAGAAAAATTTATACATGAAGGGAAAAATGTACGCATTGATAGTGCTGAGATGCAAAATTATCTTTTAGGCGATGATGGTGGACAATCGGCTTTGCTCGTGCCGCTCAAATATCGCGGTGAAGTCATTGGCGTTCTAGCACTAGAAAGTAAAGAGATTGCCGCATTTAGTGGATACGATGAAAATTTGCTCGTGGTTATCGCCAGTCACCTTGCAGGGTTGGTAGAGTATGGCAGATTGCGTGAAGAGGCAGAAGCACGCGCGCGTAACCTTGGATTAATTCATGAGGTAATTCAGCAGGTAATTGGATTAACCAATATCAACGAAGTCGCACAAGTCACATCCGATTTGTTGGTACAGCATTTTTCTTATGAATTGGCAGTAGTGCTCCTCGTAGACCGCCATCAAAAATTAAATATAGAAGGGATCAGCGGAGCCGCAGCACCGCTGGTTAAATCGGCTTTTGAGAAATTTGAATATCCCAGCAAAGAAGGCATTAGCGGGCATGTTTTTGCCACAGGCGAAAGCATTATGGTCGATGATGTGAGCAAAAACTCATTATATACCTATGTCCCCGGTTGGGATGTTGGTTCAGAAATTTGCGTTGCTTTACAAGATGGGGATCGCATTTTGGGGATTATAGATATTGAAGCCAGTGAGAAAAATGCTTTTACACATAACGACCTTCAAGCCCTTGAATCGCTAGCAGGCTTTCTCACCAGCGCAGTTTCTGGCGTAGATCGTTACCAAATGCTACAAGATACAATTCAGATTTTGCAAACCACACAAGAAGAATTACAAGAACGAATGGAAGCACAGCGCACCGCAGAAAACAGACTTGTTCAAGCGGCAAAACTTGCCGCAGTTGGCGAGATGGCGGCAGGCGTTGCGCACGAGTTAAATAATCCGCTCACAACAGTCGCCGGTTTCTCAGAGATTCTTCTCAAAGAATTGCCCGATGAATCATCCCAACGTGAAGATTTAGAAATGGTTTTGCGTGAGGCAAAACGCGCTCGCAGTGTAGTGCGCCGCCTGCTCGATTTTGCGCGGCAAAGTGAAAGCCTACGGGTGCGCGCCGATTTGAACGAAGTTATCGAAGATGTTGCCGCACTCACAAACCATCTCCTCGAAAGTAGTAATATCAATTTTGAAATGAAACTCGGTAAAAATCTCCCTTGGGTGTTAATTGACAGAGACCAAATCAAGCAAGTTGTTTTGAACCTTTTGCATAACGCCCTCCACGCCATGCCAGAAGGCGGCGAGTTATCGCTCCGCACCAAAACACGTCAAAGGAATAAGAAAAAATGGCTAACGATGGCAGTGCAAGATAACGGCAAGGGGATTTCTGCCAATGACCTTGCGCGCATCTTCGAGCCTTTTTTCACCACCAAAGCGGATGACGGCGGCACTGGGCTTGGGCTTTCCGTCAGCTACGGGATTGTGACCGACCACGATGGCTTTATCGAGGTGGATAGTGCGCCAAACGAAGGGGCTTGCTTCACCGTTTGGCTACCCATAGAAAAATAATAGGATTAGGATGACGCGCTCGCAACGCGCGTGTTTTAGGCTTGAGTGCAGATCAAAAAGCGTAAGCGTTCAGGGATATCAAAATAGAACGCGGATTATACGGATTGGACAGATTTTCACGGATTTTAAAAACTTTTTTGTTTTTTTGTATGCAAAGATGACAAAAACGTATAAATTTTCTAAAAAAATGCAATAAAAGCATTGAAATTCGCGTTATTCGCTCATTCGCGTATAGCGTAGCGACATTTGCGTTAAAAACTTAAGGCATAATTTTAATACAGCTGAACGCTTACCAAAAAGCTAGACGCGTGGCGTAAACGGGGCGTATTGCGTAAAACGTATTGCGTAAAATCACGCAATACGTTTTACGTAATACGTTAAAAGCGTTATGCTTTAGTTACGAAACTAGATATAGAAAAAAGTAAAATTAGTGCAATAGAAAAATAAAATTGCCCTAAGGAAAAAAAATGAATAAACCAGTTGTTTTAGTCGTTGATGATGAAGTAGGCATTGTGAAACTCTGCGAACGTCTTCTTAAAAAAGAAGGCTTTCGCGTTTCGACATTTACTAATCCCGAAAAGGCGATGGCATATTTAAGCGATGAACGCGTCGATTTGCTTCTCGTAGATATTCGAATGCCAAAGGTAGATGGCTTTAGCGTGGTCGCTTTTGCTAAAGAACATCAGCCCGATATCGCCACGCTGTTAATGACCGGTTTTGGTACCGTTGAAACCGCAATTAGAGCCTTGCGCCGCGGGGTAGATGGCTTGATTTTGAAACCCTTTGAAGAGGGCGATGAATTGGTGGCAGCTGTGCGCCTAGCTCTTGCGGATAGTCAACAAAAACGTGATGCCGCACATACCGAAGCCTTGCGTCCACTTTTTGATGTGACTAAAGCCTTTCTCGCAGAAACGCACCCAGCGCGTTTACCCAAATTAATTGTAGATGCGGTTTGTAATCATTTGCGTTGTGAAAACGCCGCTTATTATCAGCGTGCCACCTACGTTGAAGAAGGAGATGATGAAGACTTGACTCTGCTTATTAAACGGGGGCAAGCCCAAATCACGAGCGAAGCGGGGGAAGCTGATGGTTGGGTAGAAAGCATCAGTCAGGCAGATGCTCCTTTAAAGGCAAATGAGTCAGATTACCCCCTTCTAAAAGAAAATAAAATAGGCTCTGCTCTTTTTGTGCCTATTAATCACTCTGGGATTCAGGCGTTGATTTATGCGGGTAGAGATAGCGGGAAAACGGCTTTTCGGGAGATAGATTTAGATACTTTGGTCATTTTGGCGCGTCAGGCGGCGGTGGCGATAGAGAACGCGCGGCTTTATGCTGAATTGCGTGATTATATTCAGAAGGTAGAAGATTCGCAGAAAGCGTTGTTGCAAGCAGAGAAAATGGCGACGGCGGGGCGATTGACGGCTTCGATTGCACATGAGGTGAATAATCCCTTGCAAGCGGTGCGAAATTGTTTGCATTTGGCGGGGCGTGATGATTTGCCAGAAGCCAAGCGGGATGAGTATTTTGGGTTGGCACAAACTGAGTTAGAGCGGCTAACGACTACGGTGCAACGTATGTTAGAATTTTATAGACCCGGCAAAGTTGCTCCCAGAGAGATTGATTTGCAAGAAATTTTAGACCATGTTTTAGGTTTGATGCGGGCACAGTTTCAGAAGCGTGGAATTGCGGTAAACACTTTTTTGCCAGAAGATTTGCCAACAATAATGGCAGTGGGCGCACAGATACAACAGGTTTTTCTCAATCTTTCGTTGAATTCTTACGACGCTATGCCCGCAGGGGGCACGTTAGATATTCGGGCACGCAAGAAGAAGCAGAATATAGAGATTACTTTTCAGGACAATGGCGTGGGGATTGCGCCAGAAGATCAGCCAAATATCTTTGAGCCTTTTATTAGCACAAAAGAAGGTGGTACCGGGCTTGGGCTAACTGTGAGTTATAATGTCATGGCTGCGTTGGGCGGCGAACTTGAATTTATTTCAAACAAGCAAAAAGGTGCTTGCTTTCAAGTCACTTTGCCGATTGGAGGAAGATAATGTCCCCCCATATATTAATTGTTGATGATGAAGCTATTGCGTTAAAATCTCTTGGCGATATTTTGCGCCTTGAAGGGTATACCGTTGCTACGGCGGAAAATGGGCAAGTTGCGGTCAATTATGCGCGTAACCACTATGTGGACTTGATGATTGTCGATTTGAGAATGCCCGGTATTGGCGGTCTTGAAGTTGTGCAAATCATTAACGAAATTTCTCCCGACACCGAAGTGATTTTGCTGACCGCTTTTGGTACAACCGAAAGCGCGGTGAAGGCTCTGCGTTTGCGAATTCATGATTATTTGCTCAAGCCAGCTTCCCCTGCGCAAATTTTAGTCAGTGTGCGGATGGGGCTTTCTCGCCGTGAAGATAAACTCCGCTCGCGAGAGGGGCATGTCTCTGATACGCCCCTAGATGAGCGAGTGACTTCAATTGAGTTAAAAGATGGGACACACATAAATCTTTCTCAGCGTGTCATTAAATATGAGGGGGAAGAAACGCATCTTACCCCAGCCGAAGGACGACTTTTGCGGATTTTTATCGAAAATGTGGGGCGTGTTTTTACGCATCGAGAATTGGTTTTGTTGGTGCAAGGTTATGAAACTGCTCAACATGAAGCTCCCGAAATTTTACGCCCGCTTGTGAGCAGATTGCGCCAAAAAATACGCCAAGTTCCCGCTTTAAATGGGAGTGTGGTTAGCGTGCGCGGCACCGGATATGTTTTTTCTTATAAGGTGAATGAAAAGTAAAAAATCACTTCATTTCAAAAGGGGGAAGCGCGGATTGGCGTGTTTTTTCCGCAGTGTAACTCTTTACTAAGCGTTCAGACCTCAGACTTTAGACATCAGATTTGCCGAAAACAACTAAAATTTTGGCGGTCGAATAGGGTGGTGCGACTGTATTTTGTTTGGAAAACACCTTGTCAAAGGTCAGATATAAACATTTTTCGCCAGTTTGAAAAAA
>CAZAWS010000028.1:0-6836 GCA_964488755.1 uncultured Anaerolineaceae bacterium
AAAAAAATTAGTGAAGATTTGCGGTTCTAAATCTTAAGAATTTCAACCAAAAACTTATTTCCGATAGATTCTAATGAAGAGAACGCGAGTTTTATAGGGGAGTTCACTTCGGCACAATCTTACCATAACGAAAGCAAGCCCAAATTCACGCACGTTTGGGTAGCGTGTCGCCTGATTATGTTGATCTAAATCACTATCGCTGGGCATTCGCAATAACGAATCGATATTCACTCATTGCTTTTTGTCTGAGCACTAAGTCATATATTTACCTCAAGATGGGTTTATTGTACATTAAACCCAGCGTAATTATGTTATCATTTTTGTAATTACTTACGCCCATTTTGTAGACACATGGGGCATAATAGTTATTTGTTTTTTTGAGATACACGCAACTCGTATTATTCATATCGTTTTTGTTCCAAAATAGAAGGATTAAGGTATATCGTTATGACCATTCACCTTCTCAATAGTTTTACCTGTAACGCTCGTTTTTCAAAAGACATGAAAACTGGTTTGCTTTCATACCTCATTGAAACAGAGCAGGGACTTGTTTTAATAGATGCGGGTCTTAGCACTGCCGAATATAAAAACCCTCTTTGGTTTACACGGCTTTATCGTATAATAACCATAATGCCTTTTAACCCCAATGACGCTGTACTTAACCAAATCCAGAAAATGGGATATAAACCTGAAGATTTAAAACATATTGTCCTAACACACGCACACTTTGACCATATCAGCGGCATTACCGATTTCCCTCACGCTGAAATTCACCTTTACCGAAAAGAATACGAAGCATTTATGGGCAGGCGTAAAGAATTTTTCGATTTAGCTTATAATAAAAACTATGTCTCCCACAATCCAAACTTTCAACTCTACGATGATATTGGCGAAAAATGGTATGACTTTGACGCAATCCGTCTCCCCTTTTCTCCAGAAATTTGGCTTATTCCACTTGCAGGACATTCACGCGGGCATTGCGGCATAGCTATTCAAAAAGGTGATAGCTGGATTCTTCATTGCGGCGATGCGGCGGGCGATTTTCGCAAAGATATTTCTGCTTTGGCTATTCGGGTTGCGCTCGGACCTCACGAGCCGCGTTTGCGTGCTTTTGGCGAAGCGCATCCCAAAGTCACACTGACTTCCTCACACATGTTTTTGGATTTTTACGAATTATGACCGCCCATGCCCTTTACCTCCACATCCCATTTTGTCAGCATCGTTGCGCCTACTGCGACTTCACTACCTACGCGGGACAAGACGATAAAATCCCCGCTTATGTGGATGCACTGATTCGGGAAATCGAGCTGGTTGCAAACTCTGAGCGGAGACATAACGATAGCGGAACTGTAGACAAAGAGCCGATTACCGCCAAAAGCATCTTTTTTGGAGGCGGGACTCCCTCGCTTCTCGCGTCAAATCAACTTGCTTCCATTATGGACGCTTTGCATGCAAACTTCAACTTGGTGCCAGATGCCGAAATCTCGCTTGAGGCAAATCCCGGCACTGTTTCAGCAGAGTATTTGCAAGAATTGCACGAGATAGGCTTCAATCGAATCAGCTTTGGCGTTCAATCTGCGCACCCCGATGATTTATTGCTTCTTGAACGTATCCACGATTTTTGGGGGGTGATAGAAACTGTCCACCACGCGCGGCAAGCTGGGTTCACGAATCTTTCGCTTGATTTGATTTTCGGGCTTCCTGAACAATCCCTGCAACGCTGGCAAGAAACGCTTAAACGGACTCTCAATCTAAATCCTGAACATCTTTCTATTTATGCGCTGACCATAGAAGAAGGCACACCCCTCGGTCATTGGGCAGACCGCGGCATGATTCCCCTCCCCGATCCTGATTTGTCGGCAGATATGTACGAGTGGGCGAGTGAGTTTTTGGCAAAAAACGGGTATGTGCAATATGAAATTAGCAATTGGGCGAAACCTTCCAACCTTCAACCTTCAACTTTCCGACCTTCTTATGCTTGTAAACATAATCTGCAATACTGGCGCAATCTCCCCTATCTTGGCTTCGGTGCGGGCGCGCATGGCTATGCCAATGGTGTGAGATATTCAAACACTTTAGGGATAAGTAAATATATAAATACCTTAACCGTAAAAACAATTACGACAAGGAAATGGGAATTTCCCTTCTCCCCCGCGACAATCCACCAAGAAAAAATTGACCTAAAAACTGAGATGCAAGAAACAATGATGCTCGGTTTACGCCTGATACAGGAGGGTGTTTCTGCGGAGATTTTTCAGGCGCGCTTTGGTTATTCTATGCAAGATGTTTTTGGTAAGGAGATTGAGGAATTGTTGGCTTTAGGTTTACTAGCACTAGTAAAAACAAATGGCTTAGAAGTTTTACGCCTAACGCCTCATGCTAGGATTTTAGGTAATCAAGTTTTTTATCGTTTTGTTGAGTAACGTGGCACCTTTTTTGAATAAAATTTACCTTGCACAATGAGACAATATCGTCTATCCTTAAGCGTGCATGTGGCGAGCATAAGAATCCCCTTACTTTGCCGCACAGGTGCTAACCGAAGACAAACAAGCTGAGGTTACGCGCTATGCTTTTATCCCCCCCTCGTTGTTAGCAACTAATCTAAAAATGGAGAGCTTATCTTATGGAACCATCTGCACCTAGACTTGATATTAAAGATGTTGATAGAAGAAGATCGCTAAAGGACCAGCCTTGGTGGTTTTATGCCATTATTCTTATTTTTATCTGGGCGGCGTATATTTTTTATGCGAGAGAAAATTATAATGATGCTTTTAATTTCATCAAAATAGGCATAGGCATTACGATTAAGACTTCCTTGATTTCTTATGCTTTTGCGCTCATACTGGGATTATTAGCAGGTTTAGGGCGTATTTCAAAAAATATATTTTTCAACAATTTGGCACGTCTTTATGTTGAGCTAATTCGTGGTATTCCTATGCTGGTGCTGATTTTCTTCATCGCCTTAGTTGGTGTGCCTATGCTGGTAGATGGCGTAAACGCGCTTGGCGTATGGCTTACAGAGATAGGGTTAGGGTTTTTAGGAACACCATTAAATGCTTTTGGCAACAAGTCGCTAACGATGAACACGCGGGCTATTGTTGCTCTTTCGGTTACTTATGGCGCATTTTTGGCAGAGATTTTCCGCGCGGGTATTCAATCTATTGAGCGTGGGCAAATGGAAGCCGCCCGTTCTTTAGGGATGAGTTACGGGCAAGCAATGCGGCATATTATTTTGCCCCAAGCCGTACGCAATGTTCTCCCAGCACTTGGCAACGATTTCGTGGCAATGGTTAAAGATTCATCGCTTGTTTCAATTTTGGCAGTACGCGATATTACCCAAGTTTCACGTTTGTACGCAGGAAGCACCTTTCGATTTCGAGAAGCCTATATCACCGTATCTGTGATGTACTTATCCATAACAGTCGCGCTTTCTCTCTTAGTTCAAGTTATGGAAAGGAGATTGAGCAAAAATGACTAGACCAGAAAACATCATCGTTCTTAAAGATTTATATAAACATTTCGGGGAAGTTAAAGCTTTAAATGGCATAAATTTGAATGTTGCCCAAGGTAAAGTAATTGTAATCATTGGTCCTAGTGGCTCTGGAAAATCTACCATGTTGCGTTGTATCAACCATCTGGAAATGCCCACCAGCGGCGAAGTGTGGATTGATGGTCAGCAACTTGGTAAAAACGAAAAGGAACTTAATGAAATCCGCACAGAAGTTGGCATGGTTTTTCAACTTTTCAATCTCTTCCCTCACCTAACCGTCTTAGAAAATGTGATGATCGCTCAGAAAGTTGTGCGCGGACGTTCTAATAGTGAAGCTAGAGAGATTGCTATGAGCCAACTTGCTCGTGTTGGTATCCCTGAAAAAGCAGATGTTCATCCAACCAACCTTTCAGGTGGGCAACAACAGCGCGTTGCAATTGCGCGTGCGCTCGCAATGAATCCCAAAATCATGCTTTTCGATGAACCTACCAGCGCACTCGATCCAGAGATGATCAAAGAAGTGCTAGACGTAATGCTCAATCTCGCCAAAGAAGGCATGACCATGGTCTGCGTTACGCACGAAATGGGATTTGCTCGCTCTGCCGCAGATGAAATTATCTTTATGGATGAAGGCGTCATTGTTGAACATACGACCCCGGACGATCTCTATAATAACCCCAAAGAAGAACGCACAAAACTCTTCCTTTCGCAGATTTTGCAACATTAAAGGGTAAGAAAGGTTGCAAGGGCGACAAGGGAAAAAGCTTTTACCTTTGTAGCCTTTGTCACCCTTACATTAAACCAAAATGCCCGACTTCTCAGTCGGGCATTTCTTTTGGTGCGCTGGGCGGGATTTGAACCCGCATGAGGTATAAACCTCACTAGGCCCTCAACCTAGCGCGTCTGCCAGTTCCGCCACCAGCGCAAACACAAAAGGTATTATAATCAGCTTCTACGTAATGTCAAGCAAAAAAATGATTTCGGGAGAATGAAGAATGACGACTATAGTTTTGGATGCGATGGGAACGGATACCCATCCAGATACAGATGTGCGTGGCGCAATAATGGCGGCGAAAGAATACGACCTCGACATCATCTTGGTTGGTGACGAAAAACTTTTGAGCGAAAAATTAACAGAATACGCAGCAAACAAAGATTTACCCATCCGCATTGTTCATGCCCCCGAAACGCTCACTATGGACGATAAAGGCGACGACCTTGTTCGCAAGGCGCGGCATAAAGAATCTAAAAACTCCATGGCAGTAGGTATAGACTTGGTCAAAAATGGTGAAGCAGATGCCTTCGTCTCAGCCGGGAATACAGGCGCGACAATGGTAACATCCCTTTTTCGCTTAGGGCGACTGCGCGGCATTAACCGCCCCGCACTCTCGCCAATGATTCCGACTGCAAAGGGCACTTGCCTCGCCTTAGATTTGGGCGCAAATCCTGATTGCAAGCCGCGCAACCTAGTCGAATTTGGAAAGATGGGAAGCGTTTATGTAGAAAAAATATGGGGCATAAAAAATCCTAGAGTCGGCATCTTGTCAAACGGGGAAGAAGGAGGCAAAGGCTCCAGTTTGGTACGAGAAACTTATCCCCTTTTGGCTGAAACCGACTTGAATTTCGTGGGCAATGTAGAAGGCAAAGGTGTTTTTGCCGGCGAAGTAGATGTAGTCGTAACCGATGGATTCACAGGCAATGTCTTCTTAAAAACATCTGAAGGCGTTGCTAAGTTAATAACAGATACCATCAAAGAATCAATTATGCAGGGAGGCATTCTTGCAAAAATTGGTGGCTTATTAATAAAACCAGCACTGCGTGCGGTTAAAGAAAAATTAGACCCCAATATGGTTGGCGCTGTGCCACTCCTAGGCGTAAACGGGGTTGTCTTTATCAGCCACGGTAGCTCTAGCGATTACGCTATTAAAAATGCTATCAGAGTCGCTAAAGAAGCTGTCGAAGCCAATGTTTTAGACTCTTTGCGTGAAGCGATGAAAAAATGAAGTAGCCCCTATAAATGTCAATAAGGACTTAGGAAGAAATAAATTATCCATTAATGAGGCGAATTTTGAGTGAAGTATGCTTCAAATGTATAAGTTATTTAAATCCCATTCCTAAGTACATCTGCATAGCATTTAGGAAAAATCTATGAATTTAGAGAGTTTTTTTCAAACACTTTTTCAATACTATACCCAATACTCTGCCCCCTACGTTACCGCTGATTATCAAGGGGATACTTTTCAGCGTTTTGGATTGCCTCATCTCATTATAATAGGTGCAACTGCGTTAATTCTTCTTTTCATTATTCTCACGCGCAACAAGTTAGAAGATGACGATAGAGCCGGTATTCGCGAAGTAATGGGACAAATCCTCATCATCAATCTAATTGGTTATTATGTCTGGCTTTGGTTTTTCCAAGACCTGCCGCCTCTAAATCTTATTCCCGCCATTTCTTTAAAAATTATTCCCATCACGCTCATTGGCATTTTGGCGTGGTTAAGCATATTTATGCTTTTCAAAAAGAGCCAAAAACTCTACGAAATCGTCTACCTTATCGGCACCGTTCCCGCTTTATATGCCCTCATTATGCCCGCCGAAAGCCCCTACGGATTTCCGCACGTTCACTTTTTCTTTATACTTATTCCTCCTGCCATAATTTTTCTCGCATCAATCTATATGAGCGTTGCCGAGAAGGAGATGGAGATTAACCTCAAATCGGTTTTACGCGCCCTCGTTGCAGCCAACGTCATTATGGCGGTTGTTTACGGCATCAACCTTTACTTGGGTACAAATTTTCTTAACCTCATCACCAAGCCCAATTCAAGTCCGTTCCCACTTCCAGACGCGCCTCTTCACCTCCTTTATTATGAAGGAATCGCCATTGCACTCAGCCTGATTCTCTACATCCCATTTTTTATAAAGGATAGGATTAAACAACGATATTCAGAAGAAAATACAAAAAGAATAGAGGATTTTGTTTGATCGGTAGTGCCCTGCCATGTTGCACACAATTTTGCCGAAACGGGAAAAAGAGAAATTGCTAAATCAATACGCTAGACTATCGCCGACATCGTAGTGCATTAACGCCTCACCCAGTTCAAATCACGCGCGTTGCACTCCATCCAACAAAAAAAAGAACACAAGGTGCCGCGTTCCACCGCTTGTTTGCCGACCATTCCTGTGCCTAAAATCAAGACACGAAAGGGGCTATTATCAGGCTTTCGCAAATCATGCCAACGTTCTTCAAAGATATCAAAAGCGATTTCTAAACCATTCCATACCAAGCGAATGCCTGTTGCATTGGCGATGCCATCTAAAGAAATCGCATTGATACCCGCACTCGTTC
>CAZAWS010000028.1:6936-11541 GCA_964488755.1 uncultured Anaerolineaceae bacterium
CCTGTTGCATTGGCGATGCCATCTAAAGAAATCGCATTGATACCCGCACTCGTTCAGGGCGAGTGTAAACGTGAAACATAGAAACCAAGGGACTGCCGCGTCTCAAGAGCTGAAACTCTCTTAACTTTGGCGAACGTAAAATCATCACAATATCTTGCCTCTTCTAACATGCGCGGAAAATCAATACTCCTTGAAATACTCTTTGCCCAAATCATACCCCAACCGCAACCGAAAAAAGAATAACTTTCATAAAAGAGCGCATCTGCTCCCCTTCCCCTATAAGAAAAAGAGTATTATCATCTGTATATGGATGATAGAGATATACTCCCCCGCATCGGTACTTTTTTTATAGTAATCGGAACAGCTTCTGTGCTCCTATTTGTTATTTCAGACATCGCCGAAACGATTGCATTTAACTATCTTTTTATAGGATTACTACTTTTAGGAATCGGGTTTTTCTTCCGGCGCAAAGTTGAGAAATCACCATCAAGCAAACGCTTTGAGTGGTGGAACAAGATGAGAAAAAAAGACAAATAAACTTAAGGAATAACAGTATATGAGCAAAGTCATTTCGCTAAAAAAAGCTATTTCAAAATATGTGCAAGATGGCGATAGCCTCTACGCAGCAGGATTTACACACCTAATTCCTTTTGCCGCGGGACATGAAATCATTCGACAACACAAACGCGACCTCATCTTGGCGCGCGCGACCCCAGACTTAATCTACGACCAATTGGTTGCCGCAGGTTGCGCCAAAAAGGTTATCTTTTCCTATATGGGCAACCCTGGTGTTGGCTCATTGCGCATTGTGCGCGGTGCCATAGAGCGTGGCGAAATCGAATGGGAGGAATACTCTCACTTCGGCATGATTTCCACCTTGCAAGCTGGCGCGGCGGGATTGCCCTTTATGCACATCATGCCCACTGCCGCAACCAGCCTAGAGGAAGTAAATCCGCGTATTAAACGCGTCGTTGACCCCTACTCAGGCAAAGAACTCATCGCCGTCCCTGCGCTCAACCCCGATGTAGCCATAGTCCACGTCCAACGAGCAGACAAGATGGGGAACGCGCACCTGTGGGGAATCGTGGGCGAGCAAAAAGAAGCCGCGTTCGCCGCGCAAAAAGTAATCATCACCGCCGAAGAAATCGTAGACGAAAAAATCATCCGCTCAGACCCAAACCGCACCTTAATCCCCAGCTTTATTGTGGACGCAGTTTGCCACGTCCCGCATGCCTGCCATCCCTCTTATGCACAAGGCTATTATGACCGAGATAACGCTTTTTATATGAGCTGGGATAAAATCAGCAAAACCCAAGAAAGTGTGCAGGCGTGGCTTGATGAGTGGGTCTACGGCACCAAAAACCACGAAGCCTATTTAGAAAAATTGGGCACCGAAAAACTCAAAGCATTAGAAGTTGAAGAAATGTTGAGTGCCCCTGTGAATTATGGGAAGTACTGAGCGTAAAACGTATTGCGTAAAGCGTAAGAAACTTTAAAAATCTGTAAAATCTGCGCAATCTGTGGATAATTTCATGACTATACCTTTTTCCACCTACAACGAAGGTTCCCCCCTTCTTTTTTTGCACGCTAACGGATATCCCCCCGATTGCTATCGTCCGCTTTTTGATTTACTAGATGACTATAAAATTACGGCTATGCGCCAACGCCCGCTCTGGGCAGGCGCAGAACCAAAAGAAGTTGACGATTGGCATCCCCTCACCGATGATTTATTTCGCTTCATGGATGAGCGCAAATTGGACGGGATACCGGCAGTCGGTCATTCATTGGGCGGGATTGCCCTCCTCCGAGCCGCGATTCGTGAACCTGAGCGTTTTTCTCAGATAATCCTCCTTGACCCAGTCTTGTTCCCGCCTGTATTCATTGGTGCGATGAAAATCGCCCGCACATTAAATATCCTTGACAAAATTCATCCTCTCATCGCCCTTGCGAAACAAAGACGGCGTGTTTTCAAAAACCGGGAAATGATACTGCATGGCTATAGAAAAAAAAAGGTCTTCCGATACTTTAGCGATGAATCTTTAGAATCTTACGTTAACGGAATTACCTGTCAGCAAGATGATGGCAGCTATAAACTCTGCTACTCCGCCGAATGGGAAGTCAGAATTTACCAAACCGGCGTATGGCGCGATATGGAAATCTGGCGAGAATTACCCAAGCTAAAAGTCCCTCTTCTCATCATTCGCGGCGCAGAAACAGACACCTTTTTGAAAAGCACAGAAAAAAAAGTTATGAAAAAATTGCCCACAGCAAAAATCAGCAGTATCCCAAAATCAACCCACCTCGTACCGCTAGAAGAGCCGAAGATGGTAAGCGCAGAAATGGTGAAATTTTTAACATGAAAACAAACCTAAACCAAGGCGATTCGCTAAAAGAAGTATTCAAAGTAAAACCCGAAAACTGCACATCAGCCATTGACAAAAGGCTTCCCGATTTGCTCGGCACATATACAGTCGTTTTATGGATGGAAATTATCTCTGCAAAACTGGCACAAACCTCCCTTGACGATAAATATATAACTGTAGGACAAAATATCAATCTCAACCATATAGGTATGGCAACAATAGATGAAAATGTAATCGTTAGTGCCACATTTCTGCACCAAAATAAAAGAACCTTAGCATTTAAGGTTGAAGTCCATCTAGGCAACGAACTCATCGCAGAAGCTGAACACAAAAGAGTCATTATCCAGCAAAGACTCATTCAAAGGCAGCTAGAAAAGAAAAATAAGGAAATACAATGAGCCAAAGCTACTCCTCCGCCGAATTAATGATTGTCAACTCCGCCCGCATGTTACGCGATGGCGATGTCGTTTTTGTTGGCGTTGGCCAACCTAACCTTGCCTGCAATCTTGCCAAACGCACCCACGCGCCCAATATCACCATGATCTACGAAGCCGGCGTAATTGGTGCAGAACCTTCGCATTTACCCCTTTCGATTGGCGACCCAACACTCGCCAGCGGTGCGCTTTCAATTTGCTCAATGTACGATATTTTCGCAAACTATCTCCAACGCGGCAACGTAGACGTAGGTTTTCTCGGCGGCGCGCAAATAGACCGCTTCGGCAATATCAATGCCACCATTATTGGCGATGATTATGAGAACCCCAAAATACGTCTTCCCGGCTCAGGTGGTGCAGAATTAATCTCAGCTTGGGCAAACCGCTGCTATATTATGACCCCGCACCAAAAACGCCGCTTCCCCGAAAAAGTAGATTTTATGACCTCAGCAGGATTTCTCAACGGGCGCGCCGAACGCGAAGCATCTGGCGTGCGCGGCGGGGGTCCGCTTGCCGTCATTACCGATATTGGCTTCATGGAACCAGACGAAAACGGCGAATTGACTCTAACCGCCCTCCATCCCGGGCAAAAAGCAGAAGAAGCGATTGCCAATACAGGCTGGGATTTGAAAGTCGCTGATGAATTAAAAGAAACAGAACCCCCAAGTGATGAAGAGTTGCGTATTTTATACGAAGAACTTGACCCCGATGGGTTATATTTGAAACGTAGCTAAACAAGCCACATGGGATTGAAATCCCATGCAGAAACACCAAGTCCGTTCAAACGGACTTCCTAATATCAGCCTGTGAATTCATTCACAGGTTTTCTAGGCGTTTTCAAGAAAAAAATTATCAAAATTTCGCATTGCGTATTTCGTGCTTTTTTGCTTACGCAATAATTAAATGGATAATTTGATTTTGGAAATCACCTAAGGCAAAACACCCCCGATTTACCATGACCCTTTTCCAATCCTTTCTACTCGGCATTATTCAGGGATTAACCGAGTTCGTTCCGGTTTCTTCTACTGCACATTTGCTCGTTGCTCAAAAACTTATGGGCATTTCTGCAAATGATGCCGTATTTTCTTTTCTCATTCTTGTTCAATGGGGAACGCTTATTTCTCTTTTTGTCTACTTCTGGAAAGATTTGCTCAACTTAGTTAAAGCTTTTTTTGCAAAACCCTTTTCTAGCAAAGAGAATTCTTTGGCGTGGTATATCATCATTGCGACTATTCCCGCGTTATTGGTGGGATATTTACTCAAAGACGCGCTAGAAGAACTATTTACAACCCCGCTCCTCGCCGCATCTATTCGACTTTTTGCCGCGGCAATTTTGCTCTCTCTCGCTGAATGGCTAGGAAAACGCAAACGCCATTTAGAAGAAATGACAAAATCAGATGCGCTCATCGTTGGCTTATTTCAGGTTTTTGCTGTATTCCCTGGGGCATCTCGCTCTGGCTCCACCATCGCAGGCGGGATGCTGCGCGGCTTCACGCGCGAATCTGCTGCTAAATTTGCCTTTTTGATGTCTATCCCCGTTATGCTGGCGGCAGGCGCGTATGAATCGCTTGATCTACTCAAAATGCCCGGACTGGCTGAATTTATCCCCATCCTTTTGGTCGGATTTATCACCGCGGCATTTGTCGGCTGGCTGGCGATTCGTTGGTTAATGGATTATCTGAATAAACATTCGCTGTATGCTTTTGCCATTTATTGCGCACTTATAGGGACAATTGTGCTAGGCTTTTATCTCTTTTCATAAAGTTCACGTAACGCAAGATTCATCTTGCTTTTAAGCAATGCAAGAT
>CAZAWS010000029.1:0-1162 GCA_964488755.1 uncultured Anaerolineaceae bacterium
CACCCGCCACATCTAACATCGAAGCCAACAAACGCAAATCATGCGCCATCGGTTGCTGAGTCGCAATCGCAATCATCACATCCTTCTCAATTTCAAATCGTTTTTCATTGAGCACTTCATCGTTATCGTAAATCCTTTGCGAACGTGGAATATCTCTATTTTTCAAAGAATCAACCGAGTCTAAGATAGCTTTTTCGGCTAGGCTTCCTAACTCAAGAATATCATCTTTTAATTTTTGGATTTCAATCTCAAATGCTTTTCTCATGTGATAGACCTCAATATAAAATACTTTTATGGGAGGATAAAAACCGCACCGCGCGTGCTTTAGGCTTGAGTGCCCTCAACAAATATCTGCCTAACAAGAAACTTTATGTTACCCAAACCGCCCGGTAACATAATCCTCAGTACGTTGTTTTTTCGGGTTCGTGAAAATCTCTGTGCCGGGCATATATTCTACCAACTTTCCTTGTAAAAAAAATGCCGCATAATCAGACGTTCTTGCCGCCTGCTGAACAGAATGTGGAACAAGAATAATCGTATACTCTTTCTTAAGCTCAACCAAAGCATTTTCAACCTTAGCTGTAGATATAGGGTCAAGTCCAGAAGTCGGCTCATCTAACAAAAGCACTTCTGGCTCCAATGCAATAGAACGCGCCAAACAAAGTCGCTGTTGTTGTCCACCAGAGAGCGCAATAGCAGGATCATCGAGTCTATCGTGAACTTCCTCCCAAAGCGCGGCGAGCTTTAAACTGCGCTCAACTGCCTCATCAAGGCGAGATTTACGTTTTTCGCCTGCAAGTTCAAGCCCATAAATCAGATTGCCGCGAATACTAAAAGGTAAAACTACGGGGCGAGCAAAAACCATTCCCACTTTGCGGCGAAGGGCAATTACATCTGTTTTCGGGTCAAGGATATTCTCTCCGTCTAATAAAATTTTTCCAGTAACACTCTCCACATCGGCTAAATCATTAAGCCGATTCAAAGAACGCAATAAAGAGCTTTTCCCGCCCCCAGCAGGACCAAATAACACGGTTGTCGCATTTGCGGGAATATCTAAATTGATGTCGTTGAGAGATTCAGTCCCATCCGAGTATTGGAGCGTAAGATTTTTAATTACGATTTTATTTTTCATATTTTTATATCAACGTAGGGGCGTAGCATG